>JBAXMJ010000001.1:0-84884 GCA_037134355.1 bacterium
ACCAGCAGGCGGCCGAACAGCAGGTGCAAAAGGCCAGGCAGGCGGCACAGGTCGCCCGGCAAGCGGCTCAACAGGCAACGGAATACGCCGCAAAGGCCGCTGCAGCCACTACCCCACACGCCATCGAGCAGGCGCAGGCAGACACCACCAAGGCAGCCGCCACCGCCACCGCCCAGGCCTCCGTTGCGGCAGAAGCAGCGCTGGAGGTCAGTGACATGGCCGCGCGCACAAGGCATCAGAGTGAAGCTCTTAAACTGGCAGAACTGGCGCGGCAACAGGAGGAACTGCACCGCGAAGGCGCCCGCATGATGACTGAAAACCAGGGTGCCAGGGATACACTTCAAGCCACGCTCTCACGGCAGGTGGCCGGGCAGCAGCGCAAGCTGGCGGATGACACCGAAGCACTGGCGCAGGAACTGAATAGGGAACCCCCGACCACTCGGACTGACGCCCAGGCCTCCCGTGCGGCGGAGAGCGCTCGTCAAGCCGCGCAAGCAATGCAAAACAGGGAGATGCCTCAAGCCAGCTCAGCTTCAACGGAGGCCCGTCAGGCCATGGCTCAACTTGCCGACACGCTTCAGGTCGCCGCGCTCGCGACGCCGCAATACCGGCTCGACAAACGCGCCGAGCTCGCCCATCTCGCCAATCGGGCGGACACCCTTGCGAAGCAGCAGGAGCAGCTGGGTGAACAGATGGGCGCCCTCGCCGAAAACCGGCCGCACGAAGCGCTGCAGTTGCAGCAGGAACAGGTGAGCGGAGAGGTGAAAGACTTGGCCCGGGCGGCTCAGGTGCTCCACGCGCAGGCGGATGATGTCCTCCCCCAATCCCAGATCGCCCCTAAAACCGCAGAGGCCACCCGGGAATTGGCGCAGGCCAGTCAATCGGCAAACCAATCCGCCCAACAGATGCAAAAAGCGACCGGCGAGGCTGATGAATCCGGACGGACTCCGTCAGCCCAGGAACAACAACAGGCGGCCAGCCAGACCCTCCAGAGCCAGCGGAGTGCCGCCCAGTCCTTGAAGCAGGCGGCCTCGCAACTTCAGCAGGGGGCCACCGCCACAGCTGCTGCGCAACCGGCACCTGCGGCTTCAGACCAGCTCCCTTCCGCGTCGCCGGCGGCGCAGCAAGCCCTCGCCCAGGCCAGTCAGTCGGCCCGGCAGGCGGCCGAAAATGCGCAGGCCGACGCGGCCTCGCAGGCCGCCTCACAACTGGCGCAAGCCGCCCAGGCAGCAGCCATCGACGCCCAATCCAAAGGAGCGAATCCCAGTCCGTCCGCGCTTCAATCCGCCAGCTCCGGCAATAGCGGTGATGGAAGCGACAAGCCACAGGCTACGGATGGAGCGCCCTCCTTCGCCCGCCGCATGGGTATGAAATTACAGGATTGGTTGAAATTACACGGAGAATTGAAGGATGATGTGCTGCAGTCGGCAAATAACGAAGGCCCCGAAGAGTACCGGCCCATTATTCAAAAATATTTTCACGAGGTCTCCGGCCACGGAGAAGAGGAATAACATGAAAACCGCAAGTCACAACTCTACTCATAGGGTTCAGGGTTCAGGGTTCAGGAAAGGCATGAAGGGTGGCTCCCTATACCTCGTATTGCTCACTTGGCTTTTTACTCTCCCGGGCAACGGCGCGCCGTCGGCCATTGAGGACGTCAAGTACCAGCGGGCGTTTGACGAGGCCGTGGATAAGGGGCTCTCTTTTCTTGCCCAATCCCAAACCAAAGAGGGTTCCATCGGCACGAAAAATACCCCCGCCATCACCTCCCTGGCAGTCATGGCATTTCTGGCCCGGGGTTATACACCGGGGCTCCCCCCCTATGGTGATGTGATCAACCGGGGCATCGATTATATTCTCACCATGCCGGATGCCAAAGGAACGTTGATGGGTGGCGCAGGCCAGATGTACAGCCACAATATCGCCACGCTGATGCTTTCAGAGGTTTCGGGAATGGTAGATCCCGAACGGCAGGCCCGGATTGATGTGGTGCTGCCACGAGCCCTCCGGGTTACGCTGGATGCCCAGGCGGTCAACAAGGGAGAGTCTTCGGCCGGCGGCTGGCGGTATCAGCCCACCAGCTCAGACAGCGATATTTCGATGGCAGGGTGGGCGCTGGCCTCCCTGCGCTCCGCCCGCAACAACGGCGCACCTGTGCCCAAGGAAGCCATCGAAAAAGCCGTGAAGTACATTCTGCGTTGCCGGACCCAGGACAATGGATTCGCCTACCAACCCGGCGGGGGCGCGAACCTGGCCCGGACCGGGATCGGGCTGCTCTGCCTGGAGCTCGCCGGACGCCATCGTGATGAGGTCACGCTCAAGGCCGGCGAGTACATCATCAAGAAGTTCAAAGGGTCTGATCCGCTCAATGGCGAAACCTGCCGCTACTATGCGCTGTACTATGTTGCCGGGGGGATGTTCCAGCTCGGCGGTCCGGAATGGGAAGCCTTTGCACCGACACTCTATAACCACATTCTTAAAATGCAGACAGAGAACGGCTCCTGGCCAGTGCCGGGTGGCCATGAAAACGACGCCTGTTACTGTACCAGCATGGCCATTCTCTCCCTGAGCGTATCCTACCGACAGCTCCCCATTTACCAGCGCTAGGCGACCTCAGTGACGTCGCCTCTTCCGGTTGGGGGTCTGCACGCGACCCGGGCGGGGCTCGGCCGCCTTGCGGACTGAGAACCCAAAATGATCGATCTGGTGGCCGAGACTGTAGTAGTGACCGTGGGCATAAGTGATCAGTCCTGCATGCTCTAACGCAAGACGGTTAGAGTCCGTCATCAGGGTCTTTGAAGCCTGGACAGCGACAACTTCCGCCACGAACATCACATGCGATCCGAGCGGGACCGTCTTGCGTACCTTACACTCAATATTGAGCGGACATTCCTGAACTATAGGTGGGCGCACAACAAGCGCCTTCCCCGGCGTCAGTCCCGTCTTCGAAAATTTGTCTTCATCCCGGCCCGACACCACGCCGCACCAGTCCGTCACCCGGGCCTGATGGACGGAGGGCACATTGACAACAAATTCCCCCGAAGCATGGATCAGTTCATAGGAATGGCGTTCCGGTCGCACGGAGATACTGAGCATGGGCGGTTCACTACAGACGGTTCCAGCCCAGGCAATAGTGATCAGGTTCGCCTTCTCACCCGGCCGCGTTCCGCCGCAACTTACCAGCACAACAGGGACCGGAGACAAAATCGGGAACGGTTTCAGGGACACCTTGGCATGAGGTTCAATCAGGAGCTTTGGTTTCTGTTGTGGCATAGCGGAATCCTACCGTACGAACTGATATGGCTTCAACTAGTAAACCAGATCGGCGGCCCAGGGATGGGCATGCGCAAACCAAATCGGTTTCGTTGGGCGAATTAGTCACTGGTTCCTTAAAGAGTCCAGAAGCGGGGCTCGACAGGCCCAACGGATCGAAAGTTCGATCCAGAGGAGGTGGAACAGAATGATCCCCACTAGGAAGGCCAGCATCGTGGTCACGGGTAACGCGACACCCGAGTCATGAAGATTGGGCCACATAGCCGTCAGCGAGGAGACACCTCCAACCGCCAGTCCCAAACCCAGCATCAACCGGTGTTCACCCGCTATCATCCGGCGAATCTGCCGGTCGGAATAGCCTGTCGCCTTGAGCAAGGCGAATTCCGCACGCCGCTCCCGGATCACCCGCAATACCACAATCGCCATGCCTGCACTGCCAAGCAAAAACCCCATCCCGCCCAGGACAAGGAACATGGCAAGATAGGTCGACTCAACCGCATGAAACTCCTTCAGCCGATCCACCGATGGAATCACATTCAGTCCGAATTTTCCGAGCCGACGCGCCATCCCCTCCCTCGCCTCCTGCCCCTTCCCTTTCGGAACATCCGCCACGACCATCCGGGCTCCGCTCTCAGACGGATATCGCTCTGAAAACGCGGCTGCGGAAATCAGGATCGACCCCTGAAAGAGAGACACCCTTACAGGCAATGTCCCTACAAGTTTGACCGTGAAGAGGGCGCCCCGCTCGTCCTTGAACAACAGGACATCCCCTACTTTCTTCTGCAACCCCCACTGCGCCGTATTCAAATCGCCCACCAGCCCGGGAATACACCCGTCCGAAATGGGTTCCCGGATAAGCGACCACTTTGCGGAAAAGGCACCGCGCGACTCAAACCCAGCGGGATCAACACCTAGCAGGCGTGGCGACTGCGCCCGGTTCAAGTTCAGACAACTCGCGTCATCCCCGTCCCGCACCTTGAGTGGCAAAAGTTTCACCCCCGCCAGTCCTGGCTCCTGATCAAGTCTCAGTTTCGTCCAGCCTGCGGGACTGGTCAGGTCGTCGAGAATGGGAATGGATGATTCCCCGTACAAGGCGAACCCACCGGTGCCGGAGGATCGTTCACTGGCCCCCTTCTCGATATTCTCCTGCATCGAGGAGACCGCAAATACCATGAAGCTGCCAACCGCCAAAAGTCCCACCACCGTCAGGCTTCGGGTCCGGCGTCGGCCAAGATTGCGGACACCCAACGCCGACAGGGTGAAACGCCCCTGTGCTCGTGCCAACTGGATAAAATATAACCGGATAAACCCCAGCATGGAAATTAACAGCAGACTCCCCGCCGAAAAAAATAACTCGGCAGGATTTTGACCGGATTTCGAAAAACCAATGACGACAAAGACAATAGCGACAGCAAGGACGATGCAAGGCAGGACGAAGCTGGTCTTCTGACTTCTTACTCCTGAACCCTGAACCCTGAACCCCTCTTCTCCTTCCGCCAACAACTCCCTCGCCGGGCGAGCCGTCTGTCGCCAGGTCGAGACCACCAAAGCGATCAGGGCCATGGCGATGCCTGCCCCTAATCCTTTCAAGACGGTCAGGGGTTCGGCATGGAATCGAATGGCCGTTGATGCCACTGCACCCTGCCAGGGATGACTTAAACCCCAGATCATAGCTTGGGTATAGAGCACTCCGAGTCCCGCGCCCAGTACCCCGCCAAAACCAGCCACCCACAAGCCTTCCCGGATCAACGTCCAACGAACACGGGTGGGCGTAAAGCCGATGGCTAGGAGAATCCCGGTCTCCCGCGAGCGTTGCTGAATGGAGAACGAAAACAACAGTGCAGTCAACATCAGGGCCGAGATCATGACAAAGCCGCTCATCCCAAGGAATAGTTGGCCGAAGTCCTGAGCCTCACCCGCCGCCTTGAGCGCGAGGCGACGCACCGGCGTGAAGGCAAACCCCATTTCGCCCGGCTCCAGGTTCTTCAGCAGGAATGCGCCGAGCGCATCCGCATCATTTGTACCGGCCCTGAACCGGATCGCCGTCAAGTCGCCAAACCGGTTGGCCCACATTGCCTGCCCGGCCTTCAAAGTCACGAACGCCTTGGGGGTATCGCGAAACTGCTCCCAGTAGGCCTCGTTCGGCTTATCCTCCACTTTATCCGGATCCAGTGGCATACCGATGTCCCAATCCGAGCAACGCCCCGCATCGGTCAGCCCCGGAAAACGGGGAGCCAGTTCCCGTTCACGGGCCAGGGCCTCCATCGGGACGATGCCACACACCCGGAATATCCGGCTGGTCTCCACAAATTTACCCCACGCCGTAAACTCATAGTAAGCCACCCTGACAAGGCCCCCCTCCTTGAGAGCCAACTGGTCAGCCGTCCAGCGGTTGATAGCAATCTCATCATCTTTCATGCCGGGAGGTACTGCGCCCAGTCCCGACACAGGATCCATGGCCAAGACAAATGAGTACGGCGTGAAATATGAATTGGTGCTGCCCTCACAGGAGATTGAATTTACAAGATAAGTCAGGGAACCCGCCGAATTCTCCATTCCCGCGGCCACTCGCCTCACGGCCGAGTCCATCATGATCCGGTCACTTTCCAGCTGATAACAGGTATTATCAAGGCTCTTTCGCCAGACCAACCCCATGTCATTCAAGCGCCATATTTTTCTCAGGGCGATATCGAAAGCCCCGTCACCCGCAAGCAGAAGGTTAGCGCGACCCTCTAACCCGGCCAATTTCTGGAGGCTCCCCAGATTGACAAAGGCGTTGCAGGGAACAATCTGGTTGGCTGTCAGACTGAATCGGCCAGACTGCTCGTCGTCCCAGATCGCGACCACCGTAAAGGTACCCCGCACAGTTTCGTCCCCTTTTCGAGACGACAGCGGGGCGTCATGGGGTAGCAGGGATGGCTTGCTAAAGCGTATGGATATTGAGTCACCCGGCTTAACCCCAAGTTCCGCCGCGAGTTTGGCATTGAGGGCGACCCCGTCCCCGGGTAAGTCCTTCCCCTGCCCGCCGGAAAGTTCATGGAACCGTGCATCCACCCCAACTATTTGGATGCTATTCACCTGCCGTTCCACCGGGCCGAGGGCGACTCCCTGAAATAACAGAGCCGGTGCCATGGCGGTGGCGGTTTCGGACTGCAACCGGTTGGCAAGATCAGCGAGGAAATAGCGCCCCTTCGTGTCCAGGGCAGTGTGAGCGCCACCCAGTCGGAGCAGTGCCGACTGGGTCAGGGTGTACTGAACCGAGTCACCCACCAGCAAGGCGCCAACCAGAACCGCCACGGTCAGGGTAATCCCGGCCAGGACGCTGAGATGCGAGCAGGCATAATACCGCGTGCTTCTCCAGCTGAGCAGGAACTTCGTCATGTTATGGATTCCCTGGCACCAGCGTGCCGTCGACAAGCGTATAAATACGATCCATGCGCTGAGCCAGAGGCAGGGAGTGGGTAACCACAATAAGTGTCGTGCCCTGCTGCCGGTTCATTCGCACCAGCAGATCCGCCAGCGATTCAGCCCCCACCCGATCTAGGGAGCCAGTCGGCTCATCCGCCAGCAATAGCCGGGGCTGATTGATCATGGCCCGTACCACCGCCACCCGTAACTGTTCCCCACCTGAAAGCTGGCCCGGCCGGTAATCCAAACGGGGCGAAAGGCCGACCTGATCAAGAAGGGCTCGGGCCCGGGTTTCTGCGATCTGAATCGATTCAGATCGGGAAATCAGGGTCGGAACCAGGACATTTTCGAGGACATTGCACTGGGGTAAAAGGTGATGTTGCTGGAACACAAAACCGATCTTCCGGTTCCGGATGGCCGCCTTTTCAACCTCCCCTAGCCGCCCCAACTCCTGTCCTTCCAGAATCACGGATCCGGCGGAGGGGAAATCCAGCGTCCCGATGATGTTCAACAGAGTGCTCTTCCCGGATCCGGAAGGTCCGACGATGGCGAGGGAACGCCCTGCCTCGACTTCCAGGGAAATGGATTTCAGTACCTCAACCGTTCCGCCGGATGGCGCAGGGTAGCTCTTGGCAATGTCCTTCAAGATCAAAATTGGTGCTGTCATAATACTGCCCCCTCACCCCAACCCTCTCCCTCAAGGGGAGAGGGAGTTCTATCGATACATAATCAGGAATCCGTCATCCGTTCCGACAATTACCCCGGCCCCGGTGATTGCCGGTGATGTCAGGGAATCAGCCGCCTTGTTGGCCCATACCTGCTTACCGGTGGCGAGGCTTAACAAAAACAACGTCCCTTCCGAGGACACCAGCACCTTGTCACCGGCGACAACCGGCGATGACGGAGTTCCTTCAACCTTGGCGGCCCACAGCGTTTCCCCGGTTTGCCGATCCAGACAATAGACCCGACCATCGCTGGAGCCCGCAACAACCCGGTTAGAGGTCACGGCAGGCGTGGTAAAGACCTCATTGCTGGCACAACGACTGGACCACACGATTCTGGAACCGGGAATGTCAGCACACACCACGGAACCATCCCGCGTTCCGATAAACGCCTGATTCCCATCAACAGCAGTGCCGCCCGCCATGGGCCCGCGGTCACCCAACTTGATCATCCCGATCGATTTTCCGGTGGCGAGGGACAGGACATGAATCGCCGAATCACAGGCGCCGAATACCGCCACGCAGTAACCCACGGACGGCGAAGCGTCGCACCTCGATACAGGCTCCGAAGCCCAGATCAGGCGACCATCCTGGGACGAGAGACATTTCAAAACACCGTCATTCCGCGACATCACCAAGATACTGGCAGCCGCGCCGTTTTCCGCCGTCACCCAGTTCGGGGATCCAAGGACATCCTCCCCGATTTTCTGCTTCCATCGCACCGCACCGGTTCCGGCATCAAACGCATACAGGAATCCCTGATCGGTGCCGACGAACACCATCCCGGCGAGGCATAACGGCGGGGTTGAAAAGGATTCCTGTGATTCTGTAGCGGGATTAGCGGGTTTCCCGAGCGACACCGACCAGATCATCTTGCCCTCCAGATCAACGGCAAGCAGTCCGCCCTTTTCAACCGCCACAAAAACCCGTCCCCCGGAGATGACAGGCGGAGAAGCCACCGGCGCCCCCAGCCGACATCGCCATTTCACCTCAAGCGATTCCGGCAACAACACCGTCGCAACACCCCGCAGTCCGGCATTACCGTGATAGAGAGGCCAGTCGTCAGACGCACCTGCCGTAGCCAAAACCGTCGTCATCATGACAAGCACACTAGCCAATGTTCTCATATACCCCGATCATGGCATCCGCAGTCTTGGAAACATCAAACCGCTCGCGAACTGCGGCCCGCCCCGCCTGACTCAACCGGCGCCAGCGCGGTTCATCCAGCAGGAGTGACTCAAGTTCACGGGTCAGCGCCGCAGGGTCGGCCGGATCATAGGAAACACCGCCGCCGGTCGCCTCAATAATTTCAGGAGAAGCGCCAAGTCGGGGCTGGACAACCGGTACGCCGCTGGCCATGGCCTCTAGCATGAACATCCCGAAGGCCTCGGGATGTGACATCGGAACCGACAACACAGTCAAAGACTGAAGAAACTCTCGCTTGGTTTTCCGGTCGAACACCGGACAGAACTCCACCGCATCGAGCAGATTCTTTGCCGCCAGCTTTTCCCGCAGTTCTGCCAGGAATTGATCATCCTCCGGGGTCTTTCCCCCCGTGATTTTCAAGGTCACCGCCCCTGCCAAGCCTCGTTCCCGGATTTGGATAAAGGCATCAACCAAGGTTTCGAGTCCCAGAGATTCGGACATTCGGGAAAGATAGCCGATGACAGGCTGACGGGGAATCCATTGCGCCTCCCCGTATGAATCCGCACTGACCCCGATCGGAATCACATGAAACTTGCCTGAGGGAACCCCCTTCAACCGATCCTGCATCACCCGGTTATAATACTGACTAACGGGAATGAAGGCCGCGATATCCCTCGCCTTTTCCGTCATCAGTGCCCAGGCCTTCCGTGCCGCCACAGGCTCCATGGAATCAATCCAGGAGTCCTCATCCTGCAAGGTACAGACAACCGGCACGCCCACTTCACGCCGGATCCGACCGGCCAGTCCGAGCAGCAAGGCATTAGAAAGGTGAACCAGATCGGGTTTCTCGTCGTGCTTCAACCAGGACACCAGACGATCCAATTCTTCCTTTTGGCCCCCATTCTCACCATTCAGAACCGAAAGCGTCATCTCCTCAAGGCCATGGGCCTGAGTCGTACCCGCCCGCTTGGAAACCCAGGTCAGAAGTCGGCGTGAATCCAGATGAATCCTGATCCACTTCGGAAGCAACCGGAACCAGGGAAACATCTGGGCGAGATAGACCCCCACGGCACCGTAGAACACCGGAATGTGCGATGCCCCCATATCTTCACCTTCCGTGAAAAGCGGCAGATACATCGGTACCAGTACCACATCATGCCCCTTAGCCCGTAAGGCCATCACAAGCTCTTTGTCACGCATGCAATTCTGGCAATAAAACACATCGCCAGTTCCAGGAATGATATGGACGATTTTCATAATCGCTATAAAACGCGGAACAGCCGACTCCCCTTCAACGCCTTGTCAAATGTCACAGTATGCTCGGCACCAAACCGGCCATTGGCGCGACCGATTAGATAGTCAGAGAAATCGCCCTTTCCGGATCGATAATCACCCCATGCACTCCACACGATCTCCTTGTCAAGAATCGTGAATTGGGCCGTTCGCAAAATTCGGTCAAGCGT
This sequence comes from bacterium, assembly GCA_037134355.1. GTDB lineage: Bacteria > Verrucomicrobiota > Kiritimatiellia > CAIKKV01 > CAITUY01 > JAABPW01. The sequence continues at coordinate 10,013 of JBAXMJ010000001.1, forward strand.
AACAGCCACTTCGCTCCGGTCATAGTCATAGGCTGACTCCAAAACCCACACAAGCTCGCACAGCACGACAGGATGGATCAGGAGCTTCTCGCCCTTCGACAAAGCCTCCTCAACGATTTTGGAGGCCTTTACGGCCTGACAGGGATCATCATGAGTGAGATAGCGAACGAGGACATTAGTATCCAACCCGGTCATGCCCCTGATCCTCCCCGCTGTCGAATCGCCTGACGCATGGCCTCCACTGAGACAGGCTTGCGCCCAGCCTTGTAAAGAACGCCCTTCAAGCTCCGCACATCCTCGATGGCGGGACGCATCAGCACCTCTCCGCTTTCCTTGACGAGGAAGTCCAAGGTATCGCCGGGATGCAGATGCAAATAATCCCGTATGGGCTTGGGAATTACCAGTTGCCCTTTACTTGTCAGCGTTGCAGTTGCCATAAATCCCTCGCTCTTACTTATTTATTGAATTCTTACTTCAGAGTATGATTATTTCAGACCTCTGTCAACCGACTGAATGGCCTATTGAATGGACCTTTTCCACGCCAGCGCTCCGGTCGGGCATTTTGAGACACATTCGGCGGCGGTGCTACCCAAAGCGGATTCCAGTGAATCGCCGAAGGGAACACCCACAACGGTTTCGTAGCCGCGACCGAGGAAAGCCAACCCGGAAAGATGCACACAGATTCCGCACTTAATGCATTTGCCGGACTCAAAGATGACTTGGCCCGCAGAAGAGACCCTCACCCCAACCCTCTCCCCTGAAGGGAGAGGGAGTCGCTGATTCCCATCCTTCCTCTCCCCTTGGGGGAGAGGATTAAGGTGAGGGGTATCGGACACAAGCCGAGTAAACTTCATCCTTGCTCCTCCCGTAAAGGTCTTCTGGCTGGCTCCATACTCGGCGGAAAAGTCCCGCAATTTGCAGTGACTTGCCTTACGGCAATCGCACTGCAGGCAGCGTCGGCTTTCCTGAACGGCCTTGTCTATCGAATACCCCGCCCCATGTTCGCCTTCGGGCTCGACGCGGGCGCCTGGATCGGCGTCCTTCATCATCTCAACAATCTCCCCTTCCCTGAGTTGTCCAAGTCGTGATTCAAATGTCTTTTCAAGACCCACCACGGGTCTGCCGCCCAGCCACTGGTCGATGGCGCAGGCAATGGACTTTCCATGCGCCACGGCACGGACTGACATCTGCCCCACATGCACCACTTCTCCGCCTGCAAACACAGCGGGGTCCGAGGTGCGAAATGTGCCTGTTTCAACCTTGACGCCCCGACCATCCGAATCAACCGGCCATAAACACCATGAGTCGCCATGCGTTCTGCCAGGCGTCAGCACGATGGCATCATAGTCAGCCTTCAATTGCTGAATCCCATCACCGGGTTCGATCCGGGTGTTCATTTGAAAAATAACCCCGAGTTTTCGAATCACATCGATTTCACGGTCAAGAACATCCATAGGCAACTTATCGCGCGCGACCCGGTGCCGAAGTTGTCCTCCCGGCTCCTCATGCTCATCAAGCACCGTGCAGGCATGTCCTGCCCGGGCAAGATGAAAGGCTGCTGCAAGACCGGCAGGCCCGGCGCCAATGATGGCGATACGTTTGCCAGGCACTGACGCCGCCCGGAGGTCGGCGTCCACCTTTAAGGCGCTATCCGCCACAAACCGTTTTAACAGGCAGATGGAAACGGGGGCGTCGTGGTGTCCCCGGCGGCAGGCTTTCTCGCAGGGTGCAGGACAGATTCGCCCTAGGACAGCAGGAAGCGCAATCCGCTCCGTGACGGTCTCGTAAGCCTCCTTTGTCTGCCCCGCCGCAATCTGGCGGATCATCAGGGGAATATCCATCCGGGCCGGACAGGTTATCGTACAGGGCGCTTCACAGTCACCTGCATGTTCGCTAAGCAGAAGATCCAAAATCTTCTTTCGTTCCTGCCGAACCTCATCGGAGTCGGTATTGATCACCATTCCCTCCATCGCAGGAGCGCTACAAGACGGAACCAACCTGCCGGTGGTCTCGTTTTTGACAACACAAATCATGCAGGATGTAAAACCCGGCTTTCCCTGAAGATGACAAAGCGTGGGTATCGTAATGCCAAGTTTTTGAGCCGCATCGAGAATGGTGGAACCCGCTGAAATATCCACACTCTGCTTATTGATGGTTAATGTGGTCATATCGAACCTTTCTCTCGCACAATGCCGCCGGGGACGGCGGCGACACCAGGGGAATTCTTGCGTCCCGAAGTGACCACCACGGCCTTCGTCGGACACACCTGGCGACAGGAGTCACACTTCGTGCATTTATCCTGCTGGATTTCATGTTTCTGATAGGGAATGGGTTGAATGGCGTCAGCCGGACAAATCTGAGCGCATTTTGTACAGCCGATACAGTCGTCATTGATGATGTAGGAAATGAGTCGCCTGCATTTCAGCGACGGACACCGACCTTCCAGATGCGCCTGGTACTCGTCCCGGAAATGCCGGATTGTGGATAGCACAGGATTGGCAGCCGTCTTACCTAATCCACACAAACTTCCACCCGTCGTGGTGCGCCCGAGATCTTCCAGTCGTTCAATATCACCCTTCACTCCCCGCCCCTCGGACAGGCGTTCAAGAATTTCAAGCATCCGCTTTGTCCCCACCCGGCAGGGAGTACATTTCCCACAGGACTCATGCTGGGTAAAGGTCATGAAATAACGGGCCAGATCCACCATGCAATCGGAATGATCCAGAACCACCAGACCGCCTGACCCCATGATGCATCCTTCGCTGGCAAGAGATTCATAGGTCACCGGCGTATTTCCAAGCGAAGCAGGCAAACATCCCCCTGAGGGGCCACCAATCTGCACCGCCTTGAACCCCCGCTCATCAGGAGTTCCCCCGCCGATTTCCACGACGATATCCCGAACTGAAATTCCCATGGGAACCTCAATCAGGCCGCCGCGTACCACTTTTCCCGCCAGCGAGAACACCTTGGTTCCCCGGCTCCCCCCATCACCCATCTCCCGGAATGCCGCAGCACCATTACGAAGAATCCACGGCACCATCGCCAAGGTCTCCACATTATTAATCGCGGTGGGCTTCCCCCAGAGTCCACTCTCGGCGGGATAGGGAGGACGGAATCGGGGCATGGCGCGACGTCCTTCGATAGAGGCCAGAAGCGCCGTTTCCTCGCCGCTCACAAAGGCCCCGGCCCCTTCCACAATCGTGAGGCTCAGGTCAAATCCGCTTTCCAGGATATTCCGCCCGAGCAAACCGCCCGCTTCCATCCGCACCAGGGCGGCACGGATTCGCTGAAGCGCCAACGGATACTCGGCACGGATGTAAAGAAAGCCCTCATGAATTCCCATTGTGTAGGCGGCAATCACAATGCCTTCCATGACCCGATATGGAAATGACTCCAGAAGCATCCGATCCATAAATGCACCGGGATCCCCCTCATCGCCGTTACACACCAGATATTTCTGCAAACCGGGCGCCTCCCGCACCATTCCCCATTTCCGCCCCGTCGGGAAGCCCGCACCACCCCTGCCCCGCAACTCAGCTCGAGTCACTTCCTCCAGAATGCGTTCCGGTTGATCCGCCTTCAGGCACGTCTTGAGCGCAGTCCATCCGCCATGGGCACTGTACTCGGCAATATCGAGCGGATCGAGGTCGCCACACGACTCCGTGGCGATCCGCTTCTGCTTGCCAAGAAAGGCGCACACCGGCTCGTCGCGAACATCCAAAGCGTAGCGGGTCACCGGTTCCCAGGTTTCGTCGGTCAGCAGATGTTCCAGCACTGTGTCCAGGCCAGCCCGGATCCGGCGCACGATTCCACCGGGCTTCAGATGCCGTCGAACAATCCGGGCTGCTTCTTCCACCTGGACTTTCGCATAGGTTACCGGCTCGCCCCCATCCGCGACAATCTGCACCAGCGGAGTCTGGTGGCACATCCCGACACAGCCTACCGGCTTGATGACCGCCGCAGCGCCCAGTCGCTGAACTTCGGCTTCAAGTTCCCGCCTGACGGCCTGACTCCCACCCGCGACGCAACAGGATCCCACGCCGATCCGGATTTCCGTAAGGCCCGCGCCTTTTGCAACAGCCCGATCATGTCGCTCCGGAACGGCCCCCCGCTTTTCCAGTTCCAGAAAATCATGCAGGGCGTGGGACACAGTCTGGGCGGTCAGATGTCCATAGGTGACATCATCAATCTTGATCACCGGGGCCAGGGTGCAGCATCCCAGGCAGGCAACGCGCTCCAGGGTAAACACGCCTTCGATATCCGTATCCTCACCCTCGTCCAGATTCAAGTGACGCGCCAGGGCATCGTGAATCAACTCCGATCCCTTGACGTGGCAGGCGGTACCGTGACAAATGCTGATAATATGACGACCGACCGGCTTGTGACGGAACTGGGAATAAAAGGTCGAGACCCCGGCCATCGCAGCCGGAGTAATCTCCGTCAACTCGCAGACCCGGCGTAATGCGGCCTCGGGTAGATACCGATACCGCTGCTGAAGCCGCTGAAGAATCGGAATCACCGCCGAGGCTTCACGCCCGAATTCAGCCACTGCCTCATCAACACACTGAAGATTTTCACTCATTACTTCGCCTTATTTCCGATACAATACAAGGCCTTGATGCCCCGGATCAGAATGCGGTCTCCCGCAAAAACAGGCGAGCCGTCACTCGGTTCGCCGAGGGCCGCCTTTCCAATTTCTTCGAATTGCCGACCCGCCTTGAGAATAAAAACCGTTCCATTCCGGGCAACAAGATAAAGTTTATCTCCCGCCAAACCGGGCGATCCGTAGAATTCTCCATCCAGATTATGATCCCAGACTTTCTTTCCCGTTTTCGTCTCCAGGCAGGTAACGAGCCCGCCCGAATGCACGAAAAACACGAGTTCCCCATTGCTGACCGGCGAAGACACATCGGCCACGCCATCTTCGGAAGTCCACGCCACATGAGTCGCCGTGACATCCCCTGCTCCATCGGGACGGATGGCATAGATGCGATCCCCGGTAATGGATGCCAGAACAAGGCCACCCGCATAAATCGGCGATGGCCCGACATCGGAACCTCTGCATTTAACAGTCCAGAGTTCCCGCCCCGAGGCCGCATCGTAGGCGATGACCGCATCATTGGCCATAGTGATCACTTGCGGCCGTTTTTCTGTTTTAACCACGATCGGGGACGACCAGGAATCCGAAACCTTGCGCGGCGTGCTCCAGACTTGCTTTCCTGTTATGGCATTCAGGGCAATCAAACGGGAAGGAATCTTCTTTTCTACATCCTGATCATACTGGATCACGATCGTATCCTGATAACCGGCCAGGGACGAGGCGTGGCCATAGCGATTGAAGGGAAGCCCGAGATCCAGCGTCCAGAGGGGTTTCGCACAAGGGTCAATTGCAATCACATCGCCATTGGCAAAAATTGAACACACCACCCTGTCATCCGACACCGAGGTCGGCGCCGCATAACCGGTATCCTGAAAAATTTCAGGAACCTTTTTCGGCGGATTGGTGATCCCCTTTGCCTCTACTTGCCAGAGACGAGTTCCGGTAGCGATGTCATAACAATACACTTCGCGCTTTTCGGTGGAGGCACCGGTTAAATAAACCTTGTTTCCACACACCACAGGAAGACTCATCCCCGGAAGTGGTATTTCAACCTTCCACAAAATGCCCGAGCCGGTGGCTCCATCCCAGGCCACCGGAAAGTTTGGGGAGGACGCCACTCCGCTTCCCGAAGCGCCGCGGAAAGAAGACCAGGAGATTGCCGCTTCCTGAACAGGAGCACCGCTTGTGTTTACGGTGGACGCCGACGTCCCGGCGGCGTCAGAGTGTGAGGGGTGCTTGTCAGGCACTGATCGCGCCCGGAGGTCGCGATCCACCCGGCCCAAAAATACCGTTATAGCCACAATCACAGCACCCGCAGCAGCCACGGCCCACCTTGCAGCAGATTCGGCCTTTAGGGGGTCAGTGGCGACAGGATATTCGCGAGGATCAGGTTGCCGGCGCCGGAGAATCGCCACCGCTTTTATACTCGTCAGGGACAAGGCAATCCCCGCCAGAAGAAGAAGACTTCCAGTCCTGCGGGATGCCAGTCCGGTGAAATAGAGATGCCGGACAACCTGATCCAAATCCCTTATTTTATTCCTGACCGTTTCATCCGCCGGACTGGCCTTCAGAGAGGTTCGCAAGTGATCCAACTCGGGTAATTCCAGGGGTGAAGCCATTCTGATCGCCATAGTGTTGGATATTAGAAGAATCCCGACCAACAACGAAAAGGCACAGGAGACAACGGCCATGGCGCAGGCCATTCGGTACAGGGCTTTGGATGACGGGCTTTCCTGACTCATGTTTTCAGCCTCTTATGTTCTTCCGGGCACGACAGATAACACCGGGCGCAACTCAGGCACTCACCCCGATCCGGTTCGTACGAATCCCGTACCCTCCGGATCGACACACTCAGAATACTCAGGCCAAATATCAGGCCTAGAAATCCACCCAGACAGGCGCCCCCCCTCCTGAATTGACACCGTAAGGCATCCGCCTCAGCCACCAGGGTGTCAGGATTTCTTTCACCACTTCGGAATGCTTCCAACTCAACCGAAACCTGTTTTTCAACCGCCGGATCAGTGGAACAAAGCGCCTGAGCCAATCTCACCTTGGCGTTGAGCGGTGCCAGAACCCTGTCCAAATGAGCGCCACCCCAGACCCCAGCACTCACCAGCACTACCACCAGCAACAGCAGCCCCTTTACGCGACGAACTCCGGTCGCTCGGGATTCGGATACCTGAGACGTAACAGGCACTCGAATGGCATCAAACGGACAGGCACGCTCACATAACCGGCATTGATCACACTCGGTCGGAGTAATCGTGGCATGCCATTTTGACAGGCGCGAAGCCCAATTCAACAAAACGCCATAGGGACACAGAAACCGGCAAAACGGGCGGGCCACAAAAATTCCCAGAACCAATAAGACCACCCCGGCCAGAAACATCACTGGCTCCCCGCTGAGCCGGAACACGGGAACAAAGGGATCGCAGCGGCAGATAATGAAAGCCGAGCCGGTCGCCGCCAGCAGAACCGCCACTCCAAGGTAACCCGCGGGAATCATTCCCAACGCCACTGACACAGGACGTGGCAACCGTGTTGGAAAAAGAATCATCATTTCCTGGATCGCACCGAGCGGACATACCGCGGCGCAAAATACACGCCCGAAAAACAGGGCAAACACCAGCGGAAGAATAAAAAATGCCGCCACGCTCAGGGAAAGACCGACCTCACTCCCCGACAACCAGGCGGCAACATTCTGGATAGACCCGATGGAACAGACACACCCCTTACGCCAAAACCCGAAATACAGGAGAGAAAATGCCGTAAGCAGAAATACCCCGCGCCGAGATCGCTTCTTCAGGATCAGCCAGGCGGCAAGGGATAAGGCGCCGATGAGGACCACGACATCCAGCATCTCAACCGTCGCGGCCCGGGGCGGGGGCGTGGTTGTCACCGGCATGGTGTAGCCGCTCTCGAACTGCGGCTGCGGGAAGCGGTTTTCAGCGAAGGCCGCGAGCACCGGCATCAGTAAATAAAGAATGAGCGCTACGGTTCTCATCATGACGCCGCGCTTTCCGAGCGGGGATTCAAAAGATAGGGAGCCGTCGCCGGCACCTGCCGAAAGGCGTCTGACGGGCAATTTCGGGCAATGGAACACTCATTACAATTCACACACCGGTCATGCCGGACCTGCAACACAAGCGAACTGTTGCCGAAGGCCGAGCAGCCCTTGACACACCGGCCACACCCGACACATAGAGATTCATCAATGGTGTATTCGTAATAAGGCTCCTCAACGAATTTCCGCCGGATCGCACCGGTTGGGCAAATCTGATTTTCGGCGGCACTGGTGAGGGTTGTAGAACCTGGCTGAAAAAACCCGAAGCACAACCGGCAATAGCCGCACTGCTTGGGCCGATGGACACACTTCACAGCGGACGCCTGTAGCACGCACTGAGTGGCGCACCGTCCGCACTGGGTACATTTGGAGGGATCCAACTGCCAGACCTTGTGGCCCGCCGAAAGAACGGCCGACGGACACGAGGCCAAATCCGGGCAACCCTTGCAGAGTTTCCACTGGTCGGGACTGCCGGATGAGTGGCACCGGCGCCCCAGCAGGGCCCGGGCACCCATGCCAGCCAATCCGGCCAGCAAAACCCCGCGCAGAAGAGTCCTTAGAAATTCACGCCGACTTTGCATGGCTCCTGTTGTTTTAACTTCATTCATCATTTTTTCGTAGCATGGGCGTCTCGCCCATGATTTCCTTTTCATTACCCAATCACGGGCGAGACGCCCGTGCTACATCAATACACCCTGACACCATCACCCGACGGATCGAGCACAAGAATCCGCCCCTTAGAATCCACCGCCAGATCCAACCCGACAACAGCCTTCTCCCACTCCCGTGGTCCCGACATGACCCCGGCAAACCGCCCAGACGCATCATACCGTTTCACCCGGACAATATGCTTCTCGCTTGTTACAAAGGAACCATCGGGTGCCAGAGCCATATTGCTCGGATTGCAGCACCCGCAAAAGCCGTCGTCATCGACCGAGGCCTTGCCCCATGAAGACAAAAACTGGCCGTCGGCCGTGAAATGTTCAAGGCGATGCATACCGGGGTTGACGACCCATAGCGAGCCATCAGGGGCCGTCGCAATATCAAAGAACGCGCTGGGCACCACAAAGCCCTCCGGGCGACGGGCGGGATCCTTGTCGCCGATCCGTCCGGACACCTCGCCCGCCAAGGTGAACCGCCACACGATCCGATTCTGGCAATCTGCGATGAACACAAAGTTTGACGAGACGGCCACGGAGGTGATCATCGTTTTCGCACTCGGGCTTTTCCAGATCGCCTTACGGGTGCCGTCCGGGCCAAAGACTTCAATATGATTGTCCAGCCCGGAAAAGATGTCGCCATTAGCCGACACCGCAAGGGCTCGCACGGGGCCCGAAACAGTAAAGGACAACAGGGACTGGCCAAGAACATCAAGGACTTCAATGCCGGCCTTTGACCCCACGACGATCCTGTCGGATGGCCCGACGGCCAGAGCCGTCACATTGGAGAGGACTGGCTTGATCCAGCGGGATCCGGATGAAAGGAGGCCATTCGCGGAGATTTTCTTGACCCCGCAGACATCATAGCGGCAATCAGCAGGAGAGACGCACTCGTTGCATCTCGCCCCCATCGGCCAACAAGCTGTCAAGGCCAGAATGAGCGCCAAACATAATTTTCCCGTAGCATGGGCGTCCCGCCCATGTCCCTCCTCCTCCGTAGCATGGGCGTCCCGCCCATGTCCCTCCTCCTCCGTAGCATGGGCGTCCCGCCCATGATTTCCCACGGGCGGGACGCCCGTGCTACAAAATGAACCAACCCATCGCCAAGAATGTAATCCGGCTACAGCAGGATTTTCCACCACATAGCGAACCTGCCTATTAAAGTCATTTTCATCACGAATCAAGTGGTCATAATACTCGGGCTGCCAAAAATCGCCGCTTCGACCCAACAGGCAATTGGCTTTTTTTGATGTAAAGGATTTCCACGAATGAAGAATGTTTGACATCATATTTCCAGAAAAAGGCCGAACAACAACATGCACGTGATTTGGCATGATACACCATGAATAAAGGGCGTATCTCTGCCCATCAAAACACTTCAGCGCAGCTTCAACGACTGTCGCAATGCGATCCTCGCGCAACCAACATTTTCCATGACCCGCATCCAACCATTTGTCAACCCGTTCTGAGTGTAATTCCTGAAGGCGTAAATGTTCCTCGTCAGTAAGTTCTCGCCCCAACATTTTGGCGGTTTTGACAATGTCTTCACGCTCATCCCTCCATGATTTCAACACTGACGTCGGCAACGAATCGTGTAATCGGAAGGTCACAGCATAGACGGCTCCTTCTTGCGTCCAGTGAGGCAAATAAGCACCCTGAGAAAGTTTCACATCTGCAAAAGGATTATACCCATGCTTTTCCACGGGCGGGACGCCCGTGCTACAGATTGCATTTTCTTTATTCATCCTAAATAACTGACGTCTCGCCCGTGCTACAGATTCACCGCACATCCAAACACCGCATCGTTCCGAAATCCCTGACCAGAAGGCGGCCATCCGCCAAAGCAAGGGGCGCCCAGGCTTCCTTACCATCCAGCACTCTGGCTTGAGCCAACTTCTGATACCCTTCCGGAGTAGCCCGAATCATGGTCAGCATTCCCTCGTCATCCAGGATCAGCAATTTTCCGTCAGCCACCATAAAGGGACCCAGCCCGAACCGATCCAAAGCCCCGCTGGTCCAAACGACCCGTCCATCGGGGTCCATGCACACGGCCTGCTTTCGCATGGCCCCGGCATCCGCTGGCAGCACAGTGTAGAGGTAGCCCTGATAAAAGACCGGGGTATGCTGCTCACAGGCGAAGAGTTTCTTATCCACCTTCTTCAGGAGCTTTACAGAAAATCGCTCCCCCTCCTTGAGGATCTGAAACAGGGCGCTCCCTGCGCCGTAACCGGAGGTGATCCAGAAACGGCCATCACCCACCGGAACGGGCGTCGGGGCAACAACCTGAATATTCCACAGGTCGGTCTCCCAGAGCACGGTTCCGGTATCCTGTGCTTCCGCAGAGACTCCGACAATCCCGCCAATTGCACAATATAGATACATTTTCTTCCCGGCGAATTCCATCGGCATGACGGAGGAATGCGACATCTTCCACTTCCGGGGATTGGGTGTTTCCCATAGCACTTTACCGGTTTCGCAATCCACCCCCGCCGGCCGCACCTTGCCCCCCACCCCGAGCACCACCTGGGTTCCGTCGATCAGGGGACATTGGCCGGTGTACCACATCGGCACTTCCACGCCCCAATTCCGCTCCAGATCCAGCCCCCACTTGAGATCACCCGTCACAGCATCGGCGCACATCACATGACAGCGGGGCCCAATGGTGACCACATAACGATCCGTCACCGCGGGAACGGTGCGTGAAATTCCATGGTTCCGTTTGATTCTGACCTTGTACGAACGCCGCCAGATTTCACGCCCATCCTCCATCGAAAAACACCGAAGCGCATCCGCGCCTGCAGCACCTTCATAATCCAATACATAAACGCATCCGTTCCGGATTGCCGGACCGGCATAGCCTTCGCCGAGCGGGATAGACCACAGGCGGGGCGGGCCCCCAACAGGCCAGGAGTTGGCCAGTTTTTCAGAAGCTGGCGCCAGGTTGTCATGAGCGGCTCCGCGAAAGGAAGGCCATGATCCCGGCGCTTGTGAGGGCACCCCGGCATATCGGGAAAAGGTTTCGCCAATCCGGACGGGAGTCTCCGCCGCCGCTGCAGCCTGATCGGCACCTGAAGATTCGCCAGCCAGAGGAATCCGCCTGGCCGTGGATACACCCGAGAGCGTCCCTCGCCACCAGAGCAACGCGACCGCCGAAAGTAGCACCCCGATCAGTACAATCAGTACGGCAGGAAGAATGCCCCTCCCTCGCTGTCCACCCTGAAAGATACCCGGGAATGCCATAAGTTCAAGCGATCCTACTTGCCCAGATTCAGCGCAATAAGAGTCCCTTTGCTGTTGCGACAGTACAGAACACCCCGGCACAAGACCGGCGCCGTCCAGCAGGTTTTCTCCAACACTTTACGGGCAGAGGACACCTCTTCATATTTTTCAGGCGACGCCTTGATAATGAACAAATCTCCATTTTCATTCAGGGCAATCAGGTGATTCCCCGCTGCTGAGAGCGACCCGAACCCGATGTTCTGACTCCATTTCTCAACGCCAGTTTTGAAATCCATGCATTTCAGGGAACCGCCTCCCACATTACCATCGAACCCGTACAAAAACCCGTTGATCAGCACACAACTACTGAACTGGTTCTTCATGGTCTTGTTCTTCCAGACCTCTATGGGTGCCGGGCCCCGGACATCAATAACGGCGCCCGCGTTGTTATACCCAGAGGAAATGAACATGAGCCCGTCCGATACAATCGGGTCGGCCGCATTGACATCATACGAGGTCTTCCAGGGAATAGACCAGAGCTTGACACCCGTTTCCAGATCGACGCCATACAGTTCCTTTGCGCTGAACAAGGCCAGGCACTCCTTCCCTCCCGCAGAGAACTCAACTGGTGCGGCATACCCCCCTGTCCCTCCCGGACTGGACCATACTTTGGCGCCGGTATTCCGGTTCAAGACCACCCCGTATTCACCTGCATTCACCAACAACATGTCGCCCTTGATCACCGGCGATCCGGAGAATCCCCACCCCAGGTTAACGGCACCGAATTCCTTCATCAGATTCTTGTTCCACTTGACCTCGCCGGTTACCGCATCCAGGCACAACAACAGTCCTACACGGCTCAGGGAATAGACCAGTTTGCCGTCCGTGGCGGGAGTAGCGCGCGGTCCGGGATAACTCCCCGCCTCGCACGGATAGGAATGTTTCCATAACGCCTTTCCATCCTTCAGGGAAAGGGCGTAAATCGTGTCTGTATTATCCTTATTTCCAAAGGCAAACAGCCTGTCGCCCTTGATGGAAACGGCGGAATAACCCTCTCCGACTTCTGCTTTCCACAGGATTTTCGCTCCACCTTGAAGCGCAAGCGGATTCCATTGGGTTTCCCTGGAGATCCCGTCACGATTCGCCCCGCGGAACTGAGGCCAGTCATAGACCTCTGAACCTTGCACATGACCCGCAACAATCCATCCCGCCAACCCGATTGCCGTCATAGTCTTGAAACGCATAATCGCCCTCCTGTTTGATCCGCCTCTGTTTCTACTAAAAGGTCTCACACTAGAGGATTTCGATTATGATTACGATTAAGATTATGAGGCAATTCGACGACGTACTGGGCGAACAGGAACTCCACCCGGTGCCGGTCGCTGGGAAACGCTTCGGCCCGGTAACACCGACCACGGCTCGATCTAACTCCGCATGGGCCTTCACCAGTTTCGGCGGCATCGCCACGGGATCGTGCAAGTCGGCCAGCGTTGAACCCGGGAATTCCTTCCGGACATCCAGAACTTTCTGCGCCGTCGCTTCCACCGCCGTTTTCTGCTTCTTCGTCACCGCCTGCGGCCAGGGGAGTTGTTGTAGACGATGTCCTTGGAGTAATGTTCCGTTCATAACCTGTCTCGAACCATCACCATCGTTAGCAAATGTTATTTGTTCCGATGTGAACCCGTACGGCCTCCATTTGTCCGAACGTCGAAAGTCAGGGTCCGAGCGGAACGCGAGGTAACCTGGACTTTCTGGTTCGATCACTTTTCGTAGATTTCCCGTCTGTGGCCGATTCGCAGGACAAGGACTTGTGTTTCCAAGATGGCATAAATGACACGGTAATCACCGACTCGGAATTTCCGCAAGCCGGCAAAATGCCCCTTTAGAACAGGATAAGAATCCGCGCGCGTGGCGAGATCCTTGTCGATCTTGTCGAGTATCCGCCTGGCTTCGGCTTTACCGAGGCTTGCGAGGTCTTTCGACACGCTCTTCTTGTAGGTGATTTCAAAGGCCAAGGGATTTCCTCAATTCACGTCCGGACACAACCGCATCCTTTTGATCGCGCAGTCGGTCAAGGGCAATTTGGACATCGGCAAAATCCGCAATATAGGATTCCAATGCTCTTTGAATATGGAAGGAGCGGGGCCTTTCCGTTTCATCCGCAATATGGGTCAGTTCATTGGCCAGACCATCAGGTAATCGAATTGATACAGCAATACTCATGACATCTCCTCATGTATTCTTCTGTAATACAGTGTATGCAATGCCATCATTATTGTCAATTCCATCTTTGTCTTGAAATCAAACGAATCTGTAAGCGATTACAATTCCTGTTTTAGAAGAAAGTATTTATAAAAACCTGCTGAAAACAGATGCTTTCAGTTTACATTTGCCGGTAATTAGCAGCTTGCCCAGGCGGAACGGGCTTTGAGGCTGTATTTTGTTAATTTCTCAAAGGACACCAGCCCGATGAAAACAGTGAACGGGAATATCGCCTATTTTCCCGCTTGCTTCCCCGGCAAAATTCATCTATTTGGCACACCCATGAATACATGCAAAACACCCCCACCGAAGTTCATGATTCTGACCCTTGGAACCATGGCGTTATCTCTGATACTCATCCCGAACGCCAAATCGGCCACCAACACGATTGAAACGGTCGTGGTCTCTGCGCGGCGCTGGACGGAACCACTTCAGTCGGTGCCAGGCGCGGTGACCGTTCAAAATGCCGACACGCTTCAATCAGCTGGCATTCGGGATCTTCGCGATGCTGCCCCCAAAGTGCCAAATCTGACGCTGGGGGATTTCTCCGTGCGACGCCTCACCTTCCCCTATATGCGGGGCATCGGATCGGGCCGCAACAGCCCCGCTGTCACCACGATCATTGATGGCGTCCCCCAGCTCTCCTACGCCACCGCCAATCAGGAACTGCTCGATGTCGAGCGGATTGAATTCCTGCGCGGTGCTCAGGGTTCCCTGTATGGCCGCAACACACTCGGCGGCGCCATCAACATTGTCCCCCATCTGCCCACCCGGGATCCCGCCGCTTCCTTCAGCCTCGCTACCGGAAGTGAAAATTTCTTTGACGCCCGTGCCTCCAGCGAGGGGCCTCTCGGCACCGATAAAGCCGCCGGTAGTGCAAGCGCTGGCTATTCCCGCCGCGATGGATATACCCACAATGACATCACAGGCAACCGGCTGGACGGTCGCGAATCGTTCTTCGGCCGCGCTCAGATGCTCTGGCCCGACGAAGGACCGTGGACCTATCGTCTCAGTGCCGGCGGTGAAGTGGATCGCGATGGCGACTACGGGTTGGGCGATCTGGCGACCATCCGTTCCAAACCCCATCATGTTGCCCATGATTATGAAGGCAGCTCGGAACGCGATCTGGCGCAACCGGTCTTTACCGCAACACGTAAAGGTGACAAGGCCGATTTTGTTTCAACCACGGCCTTTCAATGGTGGCGTTCCCATGACAGGACCGACCTGGATGCCACCCCTGCCGACCTGATTCGCCGTGACAATGAGGAGAATCAACAGGCGACTATCGAGGAACTCCGCTTCATGTCGCCTGAGAACGCCCCGGTCACGCTCGGAGATCATCTGAGTCTCCGCTGGCTGCTCGGCGCCCTAGCGTTCCACTCGTCCTATTCCCAACGCGCCTTCAACGATTACCGGCCCGGCTCTGTCGCGATGCTCGGCCTTCCGTTCCCTTTTCAGCAGCATGATGATGCCGATCTTGCCGACACCGGACTGAGCCTCTTTGGGCACACCACGCTCACTCTGGATGAACGATGGGAACTCGGCCTCGGTATCCGGGATGATTATGAACACCGGTCAGCCGACCGCCGGAGTTACGCCTCCATTCCCCTGATGCCGGCCTCGGGCGCGGACGACAGCGCCGATTTCAACCAGATCAGCCCGCGCACCTCGCTCGGTTATCACCTTACGAAAAACGCCTTTGTCTACGGGGAAGCCTCAAAAGGATATAAGGCTGGCGGATTCAATACCCTGGCGATTCCCGGCCACGCCACCTATGGCGATGAAAACAGCTGGACCTATGAGACCGGACTTAAAACAGACTGGTTGAGCCGCCGCGTAACAGCCAACCTCGCCTTGTTCCACACCGACTGGAACGACCTGCAGATGGATGTCCCGACAGGTTCTCCCGGCGTCTTCTATCTCGACAACACCAGCAAGGCCGAAAGTCAGGGCGGTGAACTCGAACTGACAATCCGTCCAGTGAGCGGACTCAGCCTGTTCGGCGGACTGGGCGTCCTCTCCACCGAATTCGGACAAGGCAGCACCACCGCCGGAATGGATGTCAGTGGCAACGACCTGCCCTTTGCCCCGCGCACAACCTGGAACGCCGGCACGGAGTACAGTCAGACGTTGCGCGGGCGCGCCATCGGCTTTATCCGGATTGAGGGTGTTGGAACCGGCCGCTATCAGTACGACGCCCTCAATGGGGCTTCCCAATCCAGTTATGCCCTGGTTAACACCCGCGTAGGTATGGCCAATGGAAGCTGGCGTGTCGAGGCCTGGGTGAAAAACCTGTTCGATAAGGATTATGTTCCCCTCGCCTTCTCCTACCCGCTTGCACCCTCGGGCTACATCGGGGAGAGCGGCACACCCCGAACCCTTGGCGTCTCCCTTGCCCGTTCGTTCTAACCGAACGCCGATCACCCCTTCAGGGTAGGGAGGCCTCTCCGAGGCCTCCGCAGGCAGAATGGGTGATATTGACCAGTCGACAGCGGAGGCCTCGGAGAGGCCTCCCTACCCTGAAGAATCTTCTGTGCTTGCCTTAGGACCGTCACTTCTGAACAATCCAGCCCATGAATCCAACACAAAGTTCCACCTTGGTCTGGTTCGATACCGAATACACCAGCCTTGACCTCGAGCAGGCGCACCTGATTCAGGTGGCCATGGTCATCACCGACATGCAGGGTCGGCGGATCGCGCCACAGGATCAGGACCTTATGACGGCTGTTCGACTTCCCGAAGGATGTTCTGTCAGTGATTTCGTTGCCAAGGAATGTCCGGACCTGGTCCGGCGGGCCCGATCTGAAAGCACGCCCACTTCGGATGAGGTCGATGGCATGCTGACTGCACGATTGAATTCACTGCTCGGGCCGGCGCCTGAAAAAATCAAGGATCGCCCCATCCTCGCAGGAAATACTATTCACGCCGACTGGTGGTTTGCCCGGCGTTTTCTGCCCCGCTTTATCGACAGGCTCCACTATCGAAATCTGGATGTCAGCACCCTGAAAATCCTTTGGCTCGACTCCAAATTGGGGCCCGAATTTGACAAGGGAAACACCGCTCTGATCCAGGACAATCTGGATGGCTGGACACTCCCGAGTGGCACCAAACAGCATGACGCCCTCTATGATGTAATGTGCTCGGTTGCAGAAATGAATTACTACCGTCGCCATTTTTTAAAAGACCTGAAATAATCTGGACATGATCCTGGAAGAGCCACGCCTTAACAGGCGCGGCTACGTAGCCGCCGCGGTTACGCGGTGGCCGGATCATGTAAATCGCGGAACAGGGCAGTGGCGTTCTCTGACAGGATTTTTTGAAGAAGCGGCGCGGGAAGACCCAATTCCCTCAACACCCGCAGGGGTTCCGCGGGATTACCCCACGGGGAATCACTGCCGAAAAACAATCGGTCTTCCGGATGCGCCAGGATCATCCGGCGCACCTGTTCCTGAGGCAGGAACTCCAGCGTCAGGGAAATCTCCAGATTCACCGGCTTCCCGATCAATTTAGCCTCCACGTCGTTCCAATCATTCCACGCCCCGAAATGGGTGGCCATGAATTTCAGTTTGGGAAAACGGGTCACCAGGTCCAGGCTCCGCGACGCATCCGCCTTGCGATCCAGGGGAAAGGCCATGTCAAATCCGGTATGAGATACCAGCACAAGCCCGGACGATTCCACTGCGGCGTAAAAGGGATCAAATGCGTGATCTGCCAGGTCAAACCCCTGATAATAGGGATGAATCTTGATTCCCTTCAATCCCGCAGCCTTGACCTCCCCCACGCGCGCCACCGCCAGGGGGTCGGCCGGATGAATCGACGCCAGAGGAATCAGCCGGTCGCTTTTTATTGCCCGCGACCACTTGAGGATGGGATCAAACTGTTCTGGCTTGGTGGCAATGGAACAGATGACGGAACGATCCACTCCCGCCGAATCCATGGAGCGGAGAAGTCCGGCCACCGTTCCATCCGAAAAGGCCCGGGCATTCCCCACCTCGAGATGAGCCATTGCCCGTGCCGCCAGGGAGTCAGGAAAGGCATGGGTATGAACGTCGATAATCATCAGGTTTTTTTCACGAAGGGGGAAATGGCTCTCAATTTGGCTATAATGGGAGGAAGACTCTTCAGGGTATACTCGATCTCTTCGGCTGTCGTGAACCGGCTCAGACTGAACCGTACCGAACCATGAACCGCAGTGAAGGGCACACCCATGGCGCGAAGCACATGCGAAGGCTCCAACGAACCCGAAGTGCAGGCCGACCCCGAGGAGGCCGCAATCCCGACATCACTCATCATATAGAGGATGGATTCACCCTCGATATATTCAAAACTGATGTTCAGAGTATTAGGAAGCCGGTTGACCCGGTCTCCATTGACCCGCGAATCCGGGCAGGTGGCCAGGAATCCGGCCTCAAGCCGGTCACGCAGGGCCGCTATTACCGTCATCTCCCGACCGATTGACGCGCCGGCCAATTCCGCCGCCCGCCCCAATCCCACAATATAGGGCACATTCTCGGTACCCGCCCGACGACTGTCCTCCTGATGCCCCCCCAACATGAAGGGCTGAAGACGCGTCCCCTTGCGCACATACAATACGCCAATTCCCTTGGGCGCATGAATCTTGTGGCCGGAAAGGGAAAGCATATCGACCGGGATCTTGCGAACATCAATAGGCATCTTGCCCACCGCCTGCACGGCGTCAGTATGCATGACCCCGCCCGCGGCCTTCACCATGGCGGCGATTTCCGGTATCGGAAAAATCACACCCGTCTCATTGTTCGCCCACATCACGCTGACCACCGCAGGACCGTCCCGGAGCGCCTCACCCAATTGAACCACATCCAACTGCCCCGCCGAATCCACGCCGATCTCGTGCAACCGGTGCCCCCGTTCTCCGAGATAGCGACACGGGCCCAGAACGGCAGGATGTTCCACCCGCGTGGTGATGATGTTATACCGTGGACCCAGAGCCTCGGCAGCACCCCGGATGGCCATGTTATCGCTCTCGGTTCCGCAACTGGTGAAAATAATTTCCGAGGGATCGGCATGAATCAGCTCAGCAACCTGACTCCGGGCCCGGTCAATGTGCTTTTTCACCTCCCCGCCAAACGCATGCATGCTGGAGGGATTCCCCCACTGGTCATGCAAGAAAGGCATCATCGCCTCGATCACCTCGGGTGCCACGGCGCTGGTGGCGTTGTTATCCAGGTAGATGGTCTTCATTCCCGAACCTCCTCCACCGTCAGTTCACTGGAAACAAACTCACGAAGCTTGACCTCCACCACATCCTTCAGGGTGAAATGGGCGACCTGACATCCAGCGCACATCCCACGCAGTGCGACCTTGACCCGGTTCCCATCGACATCAATCAGTTCGATATCCCCTCCGTCCCGCTTCAATAACGGACGGATTTCACGCTCGATCGTCTGTTCAATCAGCCGGATCTTTTCAATCACCGTCAGTTTCTTAGGTGCGGTTTTTGCTCCAGCCTTATGTTCGGCCTCCAGCCGTTCCACACGAGCTTTCTCCAGGATAGTCTCGATATCCGGTTTGCACTTCCCGCACCCGCCGCCCGCCTTCGTATAATTGGTCACCTGTTCCAGTGTCGAAAGGCCATTCTCACGAACCACCCGTTCGATTTCCTCCGCGGTAACGCCAAAGCAATTGCACACCACCTTGCCGGCCAGAATTTTCTTCTCGGTCGATCCGCTCCTGTAATTCTCGATGGCCGCCTCAAGGGCCTCGCGCCCCATCACGGAACAGTGCATCTTCTGTTCGGGAAGCCCGCCCAGAAACTCAGCAATATCCTGATTGGTCACTTTTCCAGCTTCCTCTACGGTCATGCCCTTGATCATCTCCGTCAACGCCGAGGATGAGGCAATAGCGCTGGCGCAGCCAAAGGTCTGAAACTTTACATCGGCAATCCGCCCGTCAGCGCCAAGCTTGAACATCAACCGCAGGGCATCCCCGCAGGCAAGTGAGCCCACTTCGCCGACTCCATCGGGTTTCTCAATCACGCCTACATTCCGGGGATTCCGGAAATGATCCATCACTTTTCCCGTATAGTCCCACATAAATCATCATCCTTTCTTCTAGTAGAAACAATAGGTGTTATGAAGAGATCGGTCAAGGTTAAATGCTACGCTATTGGTATCATTTTGACGGAATCCCGTTCATTTCCTTGACAATTTTGCTGTGCTCCTTGCTGGCGGGATCAGGAAATTCCAGAATCGCCTTGTTATAGTAACTGCGTGCCTCCTCATATGACTGGCGCGCCTCAACGGGGTCCCCTGCCGAAGCCAGTAAGTCACCAATTCGTTTGGCATTCAGCCCCAGTATCATTTCGCGGCTCACCCTGCACCCAGTCAGTGGATCCTGCTCGTCCCGATCCTGCTTTTTAATGAGACTCATGAAGTCACGGAAATATTTTACGGCCTCCCTGGGCTGCTTGTTCTTTAGGGCAAGATGGGCGTGGACTTTAGCAAGCATCTGCTGCCTCTGCTCCTCCCCGATTCCACCAGCCCCCTCCTGAATCAATTTCAATGACGCCTCGAAGTCCTCCAGAAAATAACTGATATCCAGCATCATGCCCCGCAGCATCATCTTATCACTATCCAAGGTTAACCCTGTCTCCACAGTCCGGCACAGTGAAAACAAAGCCTGATAGGTGTCGCGATCATTGCAACCCAGCAGCACGGGATAGTATCCATTGATCAGCAGGATAATAACGCCCGGCTGGACTTTTCGGCGGTTGATCTCCTGCAACCGGTTTACCATCTCACGGGCAGATCCGTTCCGGGCCGCCATTCTCATCCATCCATCGGCGGCAGCCTCGCGGGTCAGCGTATATCCGGACGGGGACTCCAGTGCTGCGGAATACAGGGTATCGCCAGCCGAGTGATCCCCCTCCTTGAAGGCAGCCTCGCCAACGATCCTCACGTTACGGGAAACGCCCTCATCCGGCACCTCAGATATAAGCGTTAGCAATTCGACCAAAGCGCCCTTGTACCCATCACGGGCCATCAGAAGGTCAATTCTCCCATTCGCCAGGAGGATGCGAGTGGCATGCGAATCCTTGAACTTCGCTTTTACGATGCCCAATACCTGCTCAACAGCCGTCCACTGCTTCCTCTGAATCAGCATCGTTTCGATTGCGTTCACAATAGGAGCAACCACATCAGGAGTCTCACCGGCCGCAGCTCCGAACCGGGCCAAGGCGGCATCCATCCGGTTCGCCCCCATCTCAAGCTGAAGCATCTCCCATAATAGTATGGCTCGATTATTCATATAATGTCGACTGGTGTAATAGGAAGACAGCTTGGATAAGGCGGCATCCACCTGCCCAGCCATAGCCATTCTCCGAGCCTCGCCCACAACACCAGCAAGATCCTGCCCGGCTTTGGGTCCGCACGATACCGTCAGAAGCATAGCGCTTATCAAACATACACCTATTAACATCCGGGTCATGATCGTCCTCCGCTTGGCTTGTTATGTCACCCACTCCTGGTCGTAAAGTAACATTCACCGGCCTGCCCCCGTCAATCAGTAAATCCCATCAGGATATTCCTGATTGGCGGTTTTCTTCGGCTGTGATAGTTTTGACCCCTATGACAGAGAAGAAAACCATTCCATTAAAGCGGCGGAAGACCCCAACAGTTAACGCCGACACCTATGTTCAACAGGGGCGAACAATCATTGACTTGGAGATTGAAGGGCTACGGAATGTCCGGACGCATCTTAACTCGGGATTCGGAAATTCCGTGGACATGATCATCAAGGCCACCCGGGCTGGGGGCAAGGTGGTCGTCACGGGAGTGGGAAAGAATCTCCATATCGGGGAAAAGATCTCGGCCACCCTGGCCAGTACCGGCACCACAAGCGTCATGCTGAATCCCATCCAGGCCATGCACGGGGATCTCGGAATCCTGGCGCCAGCCGACATCCTGCTGGCGCTCAGTTACAGTGGTGAATCTGAGGAAGTCCTCAACCTGCTTCCTCTTGTCCGCCGTCTCGGGATCAAGGTGATTGCCCTGACGGGAAAACTGAACAGTTCCATGGCGAAATTGAGCGATGAGGTTATTTCAGTCGCGATTGAACGAGAGGCATGTCCCTTCAATATGGCGCCCACCACCAGTACCACGGCAACTCTGGCTGTCGGCGATGCCCTGGCCATGGTGCTCCTGAAGGCGCGCGGTTTCAAAATCGAGGATTACGCCAAACGCCATCCCGCAGGTGCCATCGGCCGCACGCTCCTCCTCCGGGTATCCGACATGATGCGCAAGAGCGATCGAGTTGCCACAGTCCGGTCCGGTGCTAAAATCAAGGATTGCATCCTCGCCATGACCCGTGCCCGAACGGGATCCGCAGGTATTCTCGACTCAAAGGGACGTATTCTTGGAATCTTCACAGACGGGGATCTAAGGCGACATCTGCCCCAGCACCCGAACTTGATAAACCTTCCCGTGGAATCCCTAATGACGCGGAATCCCATCACGGTGCAGGAAGACTGCCTGGCCGCGGATGTACTCAGGATCTTCGAAAAGCACAACATTGATGATCTTCTTGTGGTTGATGCCAAAAACCGACTCGTCGGGGCGGTGGACATCCAGGACCTTCCGAAGCTGAAAATTCTATAACCCCTTCTTCAAGGTTCTCCCATGTCAGACATGACACTGATTCAATCAGCCGTCCTGGGCCTCGTCGAGGGTGTCACGGAATATCTTCCGATCAGTTCCACCGGCCACCTTCTCCTGGCACAGAAACTCATGGGAATCGGCCAGACCGTCGGGACGCATGAGGCCTCCGAAGCCTATGCCGTCTGCATTCAGGCTGGTGCCATCCTCGCAGTGGCTGGCCTGTATTTTCGACGATTGCGCGGCGTGATCGAGGGCGGGCTTGGGAAAAACCCTGAGGGACTCAGGTTGGGAATCAATATGATTTTGGCATTCCTGCCCGCCGCCATCATCGGCCTGACCCTTGAAAAATGGATCAAGCAGAACCTGTTCGGAGGCGGCCATTACGGATTGTGGCCGATAGTGGCAGCCTGGTTTGTCGGGGGGCTTGCGATCCTTCTGATCGAACGCCGTCGAAAGGCACTTCGACAGGACAGCACAACGGGCATTAGCGTTTCCTCGATCACCTGGAAAATGGCCCTGCTTATCGGGTCTGTTCAAGTTATTGCCATGTGGCCTGGTGTCAGCCGAAGTCTGGCAACCATTCTGGGCGGACTCTGGGCCGGCCTGTCTCTGGTTGCCGCAGTCGAATTCAGTTTTCTGCTGGGACTCATCACCCTCAGCGCCGCCACCGCCTTGGACACCCTGAAGTATGGTCATGAAATCCTCGCCCATTACGGATGGCAGACCCCCCTGCTCGGGGTGGTGGTCTCGTTTATTTCCGCTGCCGTGGCCATAAAATGGCTCGTTACGTATCTCCAAAAACACCCCCTATCGTGCTTCGGCTACTATCGGATTGCCCTCGCCATCGGGGTGGCCGCCTTCCTGCTTTTGGGTTCCTGAAACATTTCTTCCTTTTTATATTGAAATCCCGATTGAGTTTCGACAGACTGCGCACCTGTTTTTGGGGGGACGTAGCTCAATTGGTTAGAGCGCTGCCCTGTCACGGCAGAGGTCGCGGGTTCGAGCCCCGTCGTCCCCGCCATCCTTCGCTCCGCGCCCTACGGGCTTGAGCTTCGGATGGCAAGCCAGATCCCCCACTCATTCTTCATTTCTCATGTCTTGCTCTCTTTCACGCCTTTTGCTTTGATTCAACAGAACTCTCGCACAGGAGCATCCGCATGTTTCAAATAGATGATTTTCTACGGCAGGCCGTCACATTGGGCGCGTCTGATGTCCATCTCAAAGCGGGACAAAGCCCTTACCTTCGATTGCATAGTGAACTCGTCGCCATCGATGCCCCTCCTCTAACAGAGGCCGATCTTGTGGAGGTGATCAACCTGATTCTGCCACGCCATCTGCAGAAATCATACGAGGAGCAGCATGAGGCCGACTTTTCGCATTCCGTTGAGAATGCGGGACGTTTCCGCGTGAATGCATTTATGAGCCAAGGTCTGCCGTCCTTGGCGTTCCGCCATGTCAAAACCAAAGTCCCCACCGTCGAGGAATTGAATCTTCCTTCGTGTATCAAAACTATCGCAGGTGCCAAACGCGGCATCGTCATCGTCAGTGGCGCCACAGGCAGTGGAAAATCCACCACCCTTGCCGCCATGCTGAATCACATGAACGAAACGGAACCGCTCCGGGTGATTACCATTGAGGATCCCATCGAATACCTGTTCATCGATAAAAAATGCGTTATTTCACAGCGCGAAGTGGGTCTGGACACATTGAGTTTCCAGGCTGCGCTCAAGCATGTCCTGCGTCAGGATCCAGATGTGATCGTCATCGGCGAAATGCGAGACCAGACCACATTTCGGACGGCCCTTTCCGCCGCTGAAACCGGGCATTTGGTTCTCACCACCCTGCACTCTGGAACAGCGGCCATCGCCGTACAGCGCCTGCTCGAACTCTTCCCGGCCTCCGAGTGGGACCAAATCCGGCTAAACCTTGCCAGTAACCTTCAGGCCGTGATCTGCCAGCGATTGATCAAGGGGAATCAAGGCGGCGTCGTACCCGCCGTGGAAATCATGATCAATACCCCCACCGTCAGGAAACTGCTTGAAAAGAACAAACTCGATGTCCTGCCCGCTGCCATCGAAACGGGCAAGGAAGACGGCATGCAAACCTTCAATCAATCCATCTATACCCTCATCAAGACCGGCATGATCTCCCAGGAGGAAGGCATGACCTACGCCACGAATCCGCAGGCGTTGAGAATGAACCTGCAGGGGATATTCCTGGATGAATCCAACCGGATTCTGGCCACGATTTAATTATGAAAACCGCTTCCTTCCCCCAAGATATCACAGAAATCGGCATTCTAGCTGGAAAGGGTGACTACCCGATCCAACTCGCCCAATCAGCCCGGGCACAGGGGGTAAAGAAAATCTTCGTGATCGCCTTCCGGCATGAAACCGATCGCGCTATCACCCGCTATGCCGATGAAGTTCAATGGCTTTATCTCGGCCAGTTCGGAGCCGTTCGCGATGCCTTTCAGTCACGGGGCATCAAAGTGGCCGTCATGGCAGGCCAGATCACCCCGACTCACCTCTTCAGCCTTCGTTTCGACAAATTCACGCTGGATCTTCTCTCCCGATTGAAACAACGTAACGCGCACACCATTTACGGAACCGCCTGTGATGAACTGAAGGCTGTTGGTGTTGAATTGCTCCCCGCCTGTCTGTTCATGGAAAACGCCATGCCCGAGGCGGGCTTGATCGGTGGACGCCCGCCAACGGAATCAGAAATGGCCGACATCCGGTTCGGCCTTGATGTGGCCAAAATCACCAGCGGTATTGATATCGGGCAAACCGTGGTGGTCAAGGGTGGAACTATCCTCGCTGTGGAAGCTTATGAGGGAACCGATGACACCATTCTCAGGGCCGGTCGCCTCGTCAAAGGAGGCGGCGCTATCGTCGTCAAGGTCGCTAAGAAAGGCCATGACATGCGGTTCGATATCCCGATTGTCGGAATGCGTACCATGAAGATTCTGCGCAAAAGCAAAACCGCCGTCCTGGCGGTAGAAGCCAAGCGCACCATTCTTCTGGATCGCGTCAAACTGATTGCCGAAGCCAACCGGCTGGGAATCTGTCTCATTGCCATGAACACCGAGGACTCCACCGCGGGGGCTTCATGAGCCGTCCCCGCGAACTGCTCGTCATTGCCGGCGAAATTTCCGGTGACATGCACGCCGCCGGATTGATCCAGGAACTCAAAAAGCTTGATCCTTCCATCCAGTATTACGGAATCGGGGGCCCTCGACTCAGAGCTGAAGGAGTTGAAACTTTTCATGATGTCCGCGAGATGGGAGTGATGGGCTTTGTGGAAGTTCTGAAGCGTATTGTATTTTTCAGGCGCGTCTTCCAGGAAATGGAAGCCCTGGCCCGGAACCGGAAGCCTGATGCGGTGCTCCTTGTTGACTATCCGGGATTCAACCTCCGATTTGCCGCCAGCGCCCATGCCATGGGGATCAAGGTGATCTATTACATCTGTCCCCAGGTTTGGGCCTGGAACCGCGGACGCATCCCGAAAATGGCGGCCGTGGTGGATCGCTTGATGGCCATTTTCCCGTTTGAGCCGAAAGTCTTCGAGAGAACAACTCTGAAGGTTGATTTCGTGGGTCATCCCCTGGTCACCGAGATTCAGGAAATACTTCACGCCCCCCTCACGTCGTTGCCTTGGCAAGGGGATCCGAAAATTGGAATGCTTCCCGGAAGCCGTCACACTGAAATCGACCGCATGTTGCCTGCGTTCTGTGCTGCGGCAAAACGTGTGGAGCAACACTTTCCAAACGCCTCATTCATTATTCCTGCCCCCACCCCCGAAATTGAAACCCATATCCGGAAACTCCTGAAATCGTTGCGGGAGGTTCCCCGCCACATCTCAATCGTACAGGGTGAAGCCAGGCAAGTTTTCCGGCAAAGTCGGGCGGCCTTGGTAAAATCGGGAACTGCCACCATGGAATCCGCCCTGGCCGGATGTCCCACGGTCATCGCCTACATCGTCTCTCCAATCACCTGCTGGATCGGCCGGAAGCTGGCCACCGTCAAGTTCATGGGAATCGTGAACATCATCGCCAACCGGCGGATATGTCCTGAGTTCCTTCAGGAACAAGCCGCACCGGAAGCCCTCGCCGAGGCTCTGATCCCGCTGCTGACGGACACCCCGGAGCGTGCGGCTATGCTGAAGGGCTATGATGAGGTTCGCGAAATGCTCGGCAATGGCGGAGCCGCTGAGCGCGCGGCCCGAGTCGTCCATGAAGAACTCGCCTGTTGCCCCTGATTATCAGGCTTGCCAGATCTCAATTGAAATCGCATTACGCAGCGCCAAGCCAGCCACAACCTGAGCCGGAGACTCGATCAGCTGCGTGACAATGGCTTTCTTTTCAGGACCCGCAACCAGGATGACCAACCGTTCTACCCGGCGCAACAGTTCGGGCGTAACCGAGATACGGTCCGGTTTAGGTTCATGGGGAACCGCCACCGCATAGAGGTTTTCGCCCCTGGCCACATCCTCAGGAGTGAACAGAGACGCTGTATGGCCATCCGCCCCGAGCCCCAGCAGCCCAAACGTGATACGTCCATTGCCATTCATGAAACGGCGAAGCTCCTCGTGATACCGGGTGGACGCAGCCTGCCACGCCAGCTCTGTGTGGACCCGGAACACCCGCGATTCAGGAAGGCTCAATTGCTTCAGAAGAGGAATGGTTGCGCCGTAATTGCTGTCGGTCGAGCCGGCGGGCACATATCGCTCGTCGGAGTAAAGTAGCCGTACCGAGTCCGAGGCCTTTCTTTGCCGCCGGCACAGTTCCTGGTAGACCCGAACCGGGGTTGTTCCCCCGGAGAGCATGACGGCAACGGGTCCTGTCTCCATAAGATGGCGTTCCAGATGATCAGCCGTTTCCTGCGCCAAGGCCTCCGCCGAGGCAAAATGCCGGAGCGTGTACCGGGTCACGATGACTTCCCCTGCTGAAACCCGTATCGCCGGGCCAGCCTGCGCCCCGCTTCAGGGCCGGCGCTTCCATAGGGATAGGACTCGGGGACGGTTTTCCGGGATTCGAGCTCGTGAAGGACGGGAGTGAAAATATCCCAGGCCGCCGCCAACTCGTCGGCCCTTATGAAAAGGTTGCGATCCCCCTCTATCACATCAAGCAGGAGGCATTCATAGGCATCTGGAATCAACACATTAAACGCCGACTGGTAGCGAAGGTTGAGTTCGGTCCGGGCGAGTTCCAACCCCAGCCCCGGAACCTTATTCATGATCTTGAGTGTGATCGCCTCATCCGGCTGAATGCGGATCACCAACTCATTGGCCTCCACCCGCGCCTGCTGCCCTCCCCACAACTCACTTGGAACCTCATGAAACCGGATCCGGACCTCGTTGATACGTTCATCCAGCGCCTTACCAGCCTCAATCAGGAAAGGCACCCCTTCCCAGCGGGGATTATTGATTTTCAGGAGGGCGGCGGCATAAGTGGGCGACAGGGAACCGGGAGGAACCATAGGCTCCGCCGCATAGGCGGATTGTCGTCCGGATTCCGAAGCGCCATACTGGCCGACCACAAGGTCGTCCAGAGACAACGGCTGGATCGCCTTGAGTAACTGTACCTTGGCGTCGCGAATTGCCCCCGCATCAAACTTCACGGGTCGTTCCATTGCCAGGAGCGACAGGATCTGCAACAAGTGATTCTGCATCACGTCCCGGATAATCCCGAACCCGTCAAAATAGCCCCCGCGCGGCCCCACACCAACCGGCTCGGCCCATTTAATGTGAACACTGTGGATCGTCCTCCGGTTCCAAAGCGGCTCGAAAATGAGATTGGCAAACCTTAGAACCAGGAGATTCTGGACAATTTCCTTTCCGAGATAATGATCGATCCGATAGGTCATGTCCTCGGTAAAAACCTTCTGCATTTCCTGAATCAGGATATCGGAGCTCTGCCGATCCCGCCCAAAAGGTTTCTCAATGACAATCCGGGACCATTCATCACGGTCTCCGCAGGCCACCAGCCCCGAATCACCCAACGCCTGAGCCACATCCATAAAGACAGAAGGAGGAATGGCCATGTAAAAAATCCGGTTCACCGGCCCGTCGCCTTCCAGTTCGTGCATAAGTTGGAAGAGGTCCAGGAACGAGTCTGGCGAGGAATACTGCCCCTGGCAATAATAGCACCGGTTCAGAAACGCTTCCGTCCTGTCGGCGCAAGACGCTACTTCCGGGGTATACCGGCAGGTTAGGTTTTCCGCGATCTTCCGGCGAAACCCCACGTGATCAAAATCGCTTCGGGCCAAACCGTAAAGATGAAAGTCTGCAGGAAGGTAACCCTGGCAAAAAAGCGAAAATAGCGCGGGAATCACTTTCCTCTGGGCGAGATCTCCTGAGGCCCCGACCACAACGATCCCGAGCTTGTTTTTCAGGCTCATGAGCATATTCCTTCAGGTTCCCCGACAACTCTTGCATCGGGCATCCGAACACCACTGACACATCCGGCAATCCGTACAGGGATGCTTTTTATCCCGGCATTTCCCCTTTTTCAACTTCCCTGTCCCGAGGCAAGGCTTTGTCCCCTTATCTCTCATGGCCGGGTTGCCTCCCGCGTTGGCTTGAGAACGACATAGGAGGGAAGTCCCCTGACACCAAAAGTCTCAAGTGCTTCGCGGGTTGCCGGATCCGTCGACTTTTCCGCTTGGAATTTGACAACCAGATAATGGGAAAGACGTCCCTTCACCTTGGCATCCTTAAAGGTCGTCAACTCCATTGCCTCGCAATTTTTGCACCAGGTCGCCCAGAAATCTATTAAGACCGGCTTCCCGGATCCCGCCGATTCGCGAAGAATATCCGTCCACCGGTCATGATCCGATGCGGTGATTTGATAAACGCCCACACCGGCCTGTTGAGACACCTGTGCTCCCCGCAAACCCTGATAGGCCAGGGAAAAATAATACACCGCAAACAACAGGATGAACACACCGAACCCTTTCTTGATCCAAGTCATCCAATTACCCGGTTTGGGAAGAAAGGTGAGCCCGGCGCCCGCCAACGGCCAGGGCAAGGCCATCCCAAGCCCCAAAATAAAGGGAAGCGCTAACCCGATCCCGGCCCCATGGGAATACAGATTGCCGGACAGCAACAGCACCGCAATCACCACGGGGGCCACACAGGCACCGGCAAGAAGGGCGGCCACCCCGCCCATGATGAAGGCGGCAGCCACCCGGCCCTGCCCTGGACTCCCCGACCCGGTTCCAACACTCTGGAATCGGGTAAAATCAATCGTGAAGACATCAAACATTGCCAGGGCCAACGCCACAAAGATGATCCCAATTACCCCATTGAACCACGGCATCGAATTGAGTGCCCCGAACTGGGAGCCGGTCAACACAACCACAAGACCCAATACTCCATACACGAGGGCAATTCCGAGACCATAACACGAACCCAACAGCAGTCCCCGCGCGCGAGTGCTGTTCTGCGCCCCAACCCCCAGAATAGCGAGATTGATCGGAATCATTGGCAAAACACAGGGGGTAAGATTCAAGAGGAGTCCCCCAATGACAATCAAAAGAATAGTCCACCAAGCCCCATGAATCTTCAAGAACTCGACGGGGTTAATTCCGAAAAGAAGAAAGCCAGCCTTGATCCTGGACGCCCACGTCGTCCGCCCCGGTATTCCAGAAACATCCTTTCCCTCGGCACGATCCAGAAATACCAGGAAGTCAGAAGCGCCCATATAACCGGAAGCTCGCGCTGAAATGACCGGGGTTCCCGTCATTCCTATCCAGCCGGAAGTGCGTTCGGCGATGCGTTCCCCGCCCCCCTTTACTATCGCTTCAGCCGGTTCCAAGCCCACAGTCCGGAGTGTGTAAAAAAGGGTTTTCGGGAAAAAGCATTCCTGTTCATTGCAGCCCTGATATGAAAATTTCACTACCGAACGCCCGGGAGTCGGAACTCCGGCATTGTAGATCAATTTGACATCCCGACTGAACGCAGGTCGTTCGGAATCACTCAAGGAATCATGGATCGTAACAGGACTATCCCCGCCCACTTGGCGTAAACGAGCACCCCCCTCCAGACTGGCCTCAACCTGATCGGCATATACGTGATGTCCCGAGGGAACCGAAACTGAAACCGATACCAGAACATTTGAACCCTCAGTAGCTTGGCTAAACGCAATACGAAAAGGATCCGCCGCATACGCTGAAACGACACCCGCCAAGGCCAACAGCCCTATGATTAGCTTTTTCATGCTGCGGACCGCTTCGGCCAATTTTTGACGAGGTTCACCACTTCCAGAACATAGGCGCACTCACATTGGGCCGGACAGGGAGCAAGATTGCTTTGATGCAGGCATTGCCCCGAACATTTAGCAGAGCCTTCACGCCGCTCCTGAAAGATTGTTCCGTTGTAGAGATCGAGAAATTCCGCGGCCTGAATCGACATTGTTGTAAAACATTTATTCTCAAGGTGATTAAAGAGAAAAAAACCTTCCCTTAAATGCTCGAAATTGACTTGATAGCCAACAATACTGATGTTTGGATCCCCCAGAAAATCCTCCCTGGTCTTCCACGAAAACCCACATGTGCAATCTCGAAAATTCATTATCTCGCTCCTGCCCCTAAAAACAGTGCGGGCGGCCGGGGCCGCCCACACCGCCCCCATCATTCCGCGACGTTTATGACGCGGCTCCCCGCTTCCCCAACTGCTTATCAATCATCAACAGCGTCCCCGTTGAACTTCCCGCCATCCGAAGCATCGAGAGAATATCGATATCATTCGATTCTTCTTCAATCTGTTCTGTGATGTACCATTGCACCAGTGACTGGGTGGCATAATCCTTCCCAGCCACGGCAACATCCATCAGTTCGTTCAATGACTTCGTGATGAACTGCTCATGCTTGAGCGTAGACTCATACATCTCAAGGAGAGACTTCCACGTCCACTTCGGCTTTTTGATCTCATTCAAGGTAACTCCCGCCCCCTGACTCTGGAGATAATCATAAAACTTCAGGGCGTGCCCCTGTTCCTCCTGGAACTGAACGCGAAACCACTTTCCTGCCCCCTTATAACCCTTAGCGGTCGCATCGGCGGACATCGCGAGGTACAAATAAGCTGAATAGAGTTCCCGGTTGAGCTGCTCGTTAATTGCCTTTTCAATTTTTTTAGTGATCATTGTCAGACCTTCCATAAACCATGCAGATTACAAAACTCGCGTACAACTACTGTCGTAGCCTTGACGCCCTCAAAAACGGCAATGGCAGGCTGCCCGGGCTTCAAATACTGGCGCAACACGGTGTCACCAGCAATCAATTCAATCCACTCTATGAAATGCTTCTCTTCCATCGGATGCGGCACGCTGCCTACAGTCACCTTGAACCCGTTGGTCAGGCGCTCCACCACAGGAATATGCTTCTCCTTAGAGGCATCCACAGTGTTTTCCGAAAGTCGCTTCATCTCAGCCCCGCAACACACCAGTGTGCCGCCAGAAGCGTGCACCACTTCAACAATATTGCCGCATACTTCGCACTTATAAATTTCCGACCTGTTTGTCATGCCCTTACTCCTTAATTATTGCTTTACCAACGCCCCGTCACTGGGGAGAAAAATCATCCTTGCCCACACCACAGTCCGGACAGGCCCAATCCGCCGGGATATCTTCAAACGAAGTTCCCGGCGCGATTCCATGGTCCGGATCACCTATTTTCGGATCGTATACATATCCACACACATTACACACAAACTTCATTCCCGCATCCTCCACCATTATTTATTCGTTTATCCGTGCTATTTTTTCCCGACCAAAGATTTTACATGTTTGACATACGCCTCAGCCCCACCAGGCATATACCCGGTCCGGGCCAATTCTTTTCCCTGCCCATTCAGGAGTAGAACCGTCGGAAACCCCTGAACATCAAACTTCTCAGCCAGCAGGTCGTTCTGCTTTTTGACATCCTCCGGAAGTTTTGATTTCCGGGGAAAATCTACCAGAAGCAACACAAGATCAGTCTTGGCGTAGGCCTTAAACTCTTCTTTTGAAAACACTTCCTTGTCCAGTTTGATACACCATCCACACCAGTCTGACCCCGAGAAATCAACCAGGATGGGAACTTGTCGCTTAACGGCTTCCGTCTTGGCCGCCTCCAGAGACGTCAACCACCCGTCACCACCCGCCAGTGATGGAACAGTCAACGCGCAGATCAACGCCACACCCGAAACAAATCCATTAACCTTCATTGTCATACTCCTTAATTAAACCTTTTTTGAGGCCTTGCCAAATGGGCTGCAAACTCACGCTCCGCTTCAGCCCGTATACGGTATCCACAATCCTTCGCCAAGCCAAATAACCCGACACAATTTTCGTCTACGCACTCGGCGTGACCGGTATCAGCCACCTCAATGAGATTGGCCGCAACATCGAGTAACCGCCTCACATTTTTATTATTATCATGCATTCTCATCTCCGTTATAAGCCGTGCTAGTTACCTCAGTGCAAGAGTTGTGCCAGAACGAATAAAAGACTTCTTAAAAATCCATAACCTGCACGGAGAAAACAGGTTGTGAGTTTATCGGTCCGTTTTGGATCCCACAGTCGAGTGTCTCACAGTGTCGCCTGGCTGTATCAGGAGACGACTTATCCGTTCTCATCAAGAAAACGGTAGAGGGTGGCGCGAGACACACCTAACAACTTGGCGGCCTCAACCTTATTGCCGCCTGCCTGCAAAATGGCGGCTTCAATACTCTCACGAGTCAGGCGTTGACGTCCCCGCATCGGAGGCGGAGCGGGCCGCTCGGGAGGTGGCGGTGTTTTCGCAAGTGCCATCGGATTCAGGGCAATCGGCGGCAAATGATCGCGCTGGATTACTCCACCCTTGCATTTGATCAGTGCAAATTGGATCCAGTTCTGAAGTTCCCGGACATTGCCGGGCCAATTATAATCCAACATGAAGTCAATGGCGTCTGGTGAAAAACTAATAGTCTTCCCTACAGCCAATTGCTTTAAAAAGTGATTGGCCAGCAGGGGAATGTCGAGCCGCCGTTCCCGGAGAGGTGGCACCACCAAGGGGACTACGCTCAAACGGTAAAACAAGTCTTCCCGGAATTTTCCCGCCGCCATTTCCTTCTGGAGGTTTCGATGGGTCGCACTCACTACCCGGACGTTCACTTTGATGGTTTGTTCGCCCCCCACCCTTTCAAAAGACCCTTCCTGCAAAACGCGCAGCAATTTAACCTGCATAGCCGGCGAAATATCACCGATTTCATCCAGAAAAATGGTGCCGCCGTCAGCGAGCTCGAAACGCCCCTTCTTGTCACGGATCGCGCCGGTAAACGCCCCCTTGACGTGCCCGAACAGCTCGCTCTCCAGCAATCCTTCTGGAAGCGCACCGCAATTCACGGGCACAAACATTTTTCCGGCACGTGGCCCCTCGTTGTGAAGCGCTGCGGCAACCAGCTCTTTTCCTGTTCCGCTTTCTCCCTGGATGAGCACTGAAGCGGAGGATTCCGCAAGCTCGGGAATCAGGTCATACAAGGCCAGCATTTTAGGATCACGCCCCACAATTCCCGCAAACTGCTCAATGACGCCCAACCGGCGCGCCAATTGCAGCTCCCGTGTGACATCCCGGAAACAGGCCAGAACGCCGACATTTTTTCCTGCCAGGTCGGCCATGCTATTGACCGTCATGGAAATCCTGCGGTGCTCGCCGCTGGCGGTTACAATTTCAACCTCCTTGTTCAGAGCGTCCTTCGGGGGCTCACCCCCGTTACAAAACAAACACTTAGCCCCGCATAAGCCCCCGGGAATGACCTTATGGCAATCCCGGTTCAGAAGAGACTCACGCGAATAACCAGTTATTTTCTCGGCGGCGGCATTGAAATAAAAAACGCGGCGATTGAGGTCATGCGCAATCACCCCGTCTGACATACTCTCAAGAACCTGATCCCCCGTGCGCTTTGATTGCAGAAACGCATCCAGGTATCCCCGCTCATAAAAGTCATCCACCAATCTCCGGATCGTCTCACACCACCGCCGCAAGGAGTCCAACACCGCAGCCTGATCCTCGGCACGATCCGAAAAATCATCCAGAGTCCAGTGCAACTGAAGAGGATTACCCGGTAATACGGCGCAGGGCCCATCCGCCGCGTTGCACAAGGAAACCGCGACATCAAAAACAGTATTGCCCATCTGGCTCGGGATTCCGCCATCCCGTTCCTCGGGAACCACGCGAAATTCAGACAGCACGCGCCACGCCAGAGGGGAAACCCGCCCTGAGGAGATCCCGGCATAGTGAACCACCACGTCTGCACGGCCTCTTGCCCGGGCAAAAGCCGCCGCGATCGCGCTGACGGTGGCGTCTTTCCCTCCAACAAAAATCAATTGATTGATCGGTTTAGCCATATCATGAATCCAAATACCCGCGCTTCACGGCATCCCGGATCATATTTTCAGCGAATTCCCACAATACACGGGACCCTTCCTCAACATGCCGGTTACGCTCCAGCACCTGTCCGCTACGAACCCCGTGCTTTTTCCACACCACTCCTGCCGTTCCGAAATTATGCATCAGAGGCTGAACCCGATCCAACGCCGCGGCAAATTTTGCCTCAGGGGTCTCACGAGCCTCGAATTCCGCCCAGATCGACATCAGATCCTGCCCCTGTTCATCCGGCAAAAGCCCAAACAAACGTTTTGCAGCAACCTGTTCACGAGCCACTTTATCACGGTTTCCAATCTCGTCATAACAATAGGTGTCGCCGGCATCGATTTCCACGATGTCATGAACCAGAACCATCCTGATCACCCGTGCCAAATCCAGCCGGGGCTCATTCGCGTGTTCACACAGCAACACGGCCATAACCGCCAGATGCCAGGAATGTTCCGCATCATTCTCATAGCGGCTCCCGTCCAGCAACAGGGTGCGCCGTAATACGGACTTCAATTTATCAATTTCCCGGATGAAATCCCACTGCTTTGCCAGACGACTCACCCCTGGTAATGGTTGCCCCCCATCCTGTCGTCGGGGTTCAGAAATCCTGGCTCCGGGTCTTGCCTGTTCCACCCACTTCACGATTCGCTCGGCCACCTCGCGCTTGGACATCACCGGAAAGGGAATTGCCGGAGCGTCAGCCGTGATAAACATCACCCGGTTGGTATCGACATCGAATCCTGCGTCGGGCTGGCTGACATCATTGGCGACGATCATATCCAGCCTTTTGGTCGTCACCTTGCGTCGCGCTTCGGCTTCTACATCAGTCGTCTCCGCTGCGAATCCCACAACCGTCCGGCTCCCTTTCCGGGGCTTCAGGGCCATCAGGATATCCGTTGTGGGCTCAAGCGTGAGCGTGGAGGACGCCTGGCGTTTTTTTACCTTCAGGCGGCTTACCTCTACCGGTCGCCAGTCGGCGACGGCAGCCGCCATCACCAGGGCATCACAAGACTCGAAGTGGGTCGACACGGCGTCCAGCATCTCGGCGGCGGAGACCACGGACACCACGCGAATTCCCGCCGGGGCCGATAGGGAAACAGGACCGGAAATGAGAACCACCTCGTGCCCCCGATCGCGGGCCGAAACGGCAATGGCGTAGCCCATCTTTCCGGAAGAGCGATTACTGAGGAATCGAACGGGATCCATGAACTCGCGAGTCGGCCCTGCTGTGATGAGAAAACGCATGCCGCTACCTTGCGTCAAACTCGCGAATCTTTTCGCGAACGGTCGCTTCCGCCTCTGTGTAAATCTCCTGGATCATCTCGTCATTGAAACAATAGACTCGATCCTCGAAGGACGTTGTTTTGATCCGGTCGAAAAGACGCTGGCGGGCCAGATCAATGTCCTTGCCGTAAATGTGGAAGGAATCCGCCTGCCAGTTCAGTCGGCCGAGCTTGACCGTTTTTCCGGAACGGCGTGCCACTTCAGCGGCGATGACATCCCGGTTGAACAGCACAAAGCCGAACATATTCATGAAGTTTGCGCCCCAGGCATCATTACTGCGGAACCGGATATTGCAATTCAGCCACCACACCCCGTCCTTACCCTCCAGGATACGGTACCAGAGCGACTGGAGACAGGGGGGGTCGTAGCAATCGAGATCCATGTTAGGCATCCACGTGATCATCTGGGCCTGGCGGGTAAAAGGCTGCTTCACCAACTTGTTGATAACGGCCTCGACTTGATTGACCTTGAAAAACCCTGTCTCGATGGATTCGTAATTGCGAAGTTCCTTCCAGGCACCGTAATTCGCAAGCCGCCCGTGATAGGTATACTCCCACCGCGTGTCGGCCGGGTCATTCATGTTCTTGACCCAGTGATCCTTGACTCCCTGGAGTTCCATCACATACTCGCGGAGATCCTCAATTCCGCCTGGGAATGCCTTGTGGATCATGGGATCGGCCAAAGGATTCTCGACCGTGATATTCATGGTTGAATCCAGACTGGCGGGATCGCCGGGCTTGTCATACTGGGTGCGGAACCGAGTTCCGTTTTCATGAAGGGCAAGCAACGCCTTTTCATAAGCCTCCGCCAAAGACACTCCCGCCACATGAAGAACCGGTATGTTTTCCATTCCACCCTCTCCTTTATTGGATTCCATAACCCC
Source organism: bacterium (assembly GCA_037134355.1). GTDB lineage: Bacteria > Verrucomicrobiota > Kiritimatiellia > CAIKKV01 > CAITUY01 > JAABPW01. The sequence goes on from JBAXMJ010000001.1 coordinate 47,012, forward strand.
ACTCAAGCTGGCCGAATTATGGCGGCTTGTTCCGAAATGGAAAGCACTTTCTGATTTTCCGAGAGTTTTCTATTGCCCCACGCCCCCCACCGTCAGTATCTTCCTACCCCATGGACGACATTTTAAAACAATCGCTGATCATCATCCCGGCCTTCAATGAGGAGGCCGCCCTGCCCGGTCTTCTGGCGGAAATCCGGGCGGTGGCTCCGGACTCGGATATCGCCGTCCTGAACGATTGCTCGCTTGATCATACGGCGACCGTTGCCAGGAAACACGGAGCGCTCGTTCTGGATCTCCCCTGTAATCTAGGGGTCGGCGGCGCAGTTCAGGCCGGCTTCCAGTACGCCTTCCAGCGCGGTTACCGGTATGTGATCCGTTGCGATGGCGACGGCCAGCACCCCCCCTCCGAAATCCCCAAGCTGATTGACGCCATGCGCGCCGGTGATGTCGACCTGGTGGTGGGCTCCCGATTTCTTGAGAACGATAAGGACTCCTACAAAAGCACCGCCCTGCGTAGCATCGGAATCCGTGGCCTCGCCTTCCTTCTCACCCTTACCTGCCGGGCCCGCGTGACGGATCCGACATCCGGCTTTCAAATGTTGAACCGGCCGCTACTGACCTACTTCGCACACTCCTACCCGCTGGATTATCCGGAGCCGGAATCGCTGGCCCTACTTCGGCGGCAGGGATATCGCTTCCGTGAAGTGGGAACCCGCTTCAGAGCACGCACCACGGGAATCTCCTCCATCAAATCCTGGGGCGCGCTGTATTACATGCTTAAGGTCGGCCTGGCCCTGGTGGTCGATCGCGCCCGAACCGTCAACCCCCGCTATGCCCGCCACAACCTTGTCAGTGAGGATTTATGACCTTTCGCGCACTACTTCTTTGTTTCCTCAGTCTGGCCATGTTGATCATGGGAATCCGCATGACCGCGCAAAAACAAAAACGATTTTTCCTCGGCTGGGCGTGGATTGCCGTAGGAATCGCCATGGCTGTGGCCGTGTTCAAGCCGGAACTCTTTCAGGGCGAGACTCCCGCTTCGCTCACCTTGCGCATGCGTATGGCGCTGGGATTCCTGAGCTTTCTCGTTCTCATGATCACGCTTGAGGCGGTGCGACGGTTCGCCATGGAGGAACGTTATGCCCTGTTGTGGGTATCAACGGGCATCATCCTGGTAGTTTTCGCCGTTTATCCCGATGCGGTCGGCTGGCTCGCCAAGTTGACCGGAATGCAGTATGTGAGCGCCATCACCATGGTGGTGTTCGCGTTCCTCTTGCTGGTTGCCTTTCACTTCTCCCTCGCGCTCTCGGAGTTGCGTGCCGACCAGAAACGGGTCTGCCAGTTCGCCGCCAGCCTCGAATTACGGGTCGCGGAATTGGAAAAGAAGCAGAAAGGTTAACCTCGCCGCCTTCTCTCCATCATCTTGTAAATGGTGACTATCCACAGACGGACACCGCGATGCAGAAGAACCTGGGGAGAATATCGCCCCGCATCGGCAATGGCAGCGTCAAGTTCCTCCTGAAATTGTCTGACATAGCCCTGCCCGCTGATGGACCCGGGATGCCAGCGGAATTCCGCCAGCGGCCCGCCAAGAACATGTACTGCGCCCCCCTGCTTCCACAGACGCAGGATAAAGTCATAATCCCAAGCCGCATGCCAATCTTCCCGCAGGAATCCAGCCTTCTCCAGTGCCGACCGGCGAAAGAACATGGCGGGTTGGGAAACATAATTGATGCTCTGAATCATAAACCGGCATGAAAATGGGAAAAACAGCTCCTTGAACCGCGTAATGCCCTTCCGGATTTCGCCACCCTGCTCATCGATAATCGGGCAATGACCAAAACACAGTGCCTTGTCGGGATGTTGCTGCATCACCTCAGCAACCCGCTCCAGCGCGCCGGGGCAATAGCGGTCATCTGCATTCAACCAGCCGATAATCTCTCCGGTCGCCAGCCTCAGTCCCTTGTTGATCGCCGAGGCTGCCCCCTTGTCCGGCTCCGACACCAGATGCGACAGACCCGACCGATGGCGTTTAAGAATCTCCAGCGAAGAATCCGTGCTACCCCCGTCGATCACACACTGCTCGATCTCCAATCCCGGACGGACTTGAGACCGAACACTTTGAATCGACTCCTCCAGGAAACGGGCACTGTTATAATTGGGCGTAATAATTGAAATTTTCATGGTTATTCCAAGCTGCGGTTGATTGGAGCAAAAAAACGGCAAACATGAAACTGCGAAAAGGATAATTCTGGTTTTATTCTTGCCTAACCCCTTCTCTTTGTGTCAAATGCGCCCGATTCATTTGCAACGAAGGAAGTGATTTTTATGCGTTTGACACAGACTTTGATCCCCACCCTGCGCGAAGCGCCGCAGGATGCCGAAATCCCCAGCCACAAACTCATGATGCGGGCCGGCCTGATCACGAAACTCGGAGGCGGACTCTATACCTTTCTCCCTGCCGGTCTGAAAGCCCTTCGCAAAGTCGAACGGATCGTGCGGGAGGAAATGGACCGGGCTGGCGCCCTGGAAGTCCTCATGCCTGCCCTGCAACCCCGCGAAATCTGGGAAAAATCAGGGCGTTACGCCGTTCTCAAGGAATCCATGTTCAAGGTCAAGGACCGCCAGCAGCGCGACATGGTGCTGGGCCCGACCCATGAGGAAGTCATCACGGATCTTGTTTCACGCCTGATCAGCTCCTACCGCCAGTTGCCGAAAACCTTCTACCAGATCCAGACCAAGTTCCGGGATGAGATCCGGCCCCGCTTCGGCCTGATGCGCGCAAAGGAATTCAGCATGAAGGACGCCTATAGCTTTGATGTGAGCTGGGAAGCCGCCGATGTCAGCTACCAGGCCATGTACGACGCCTATGTCCGGATCTTTAAACGGTGCGGACTGCGCACTAAGATCGTCGAAGCCGATACCGGCGCCATGGGAGGCAATTTCTCACACGAGTTCATGGTTCTCGCGGATTCCGGCGAGGATGGCATCGTGGAGTGCGAAGCCTGCTCCTACGCCGCCAATCTGGAACGGGCGGAACGCAAAGCCCCGGTTCCCAAGGCCTCCAGCACTGACCAGCCCCCGACTGTGGTGGCCACCCCCGGCCAGCGCACAATCGAGGAGGTCTCCTCCTTCCTCAAACTCAAACCCTGGGATCTGATCAAGACCCTGATCTATATCGCCGACGGCAACCCGATTGCCGTCCTGGTGGCCGGCCACCGCGATCTGAACGAACACAAGCTCGCCCGCATCCTCGGCAGCGTCTCCCTTGAGATGGCAGACGACCAGACCATCGCCAAGGTCACGGGCGCTCCAGTCGGCTTTGCCGGTCCAGTGGGACTCAAGATCCCCATCTATGCCGATGTGGAACTGCAGACGCCCCGTATCATGGCTACCGGCGCCAATATCGCCGAAAGCCACCTGATCAATGTCATGATCGAGCGGGACTTCCAGGTCACCTCCTTCCATGATCTCGTCATTGCCAAAGAGGGTGACAAGTGCCCCCGTTGTAGCATCCGCATGCGAGAAAAGCGCGGCATCGAGGTCGGGCATGTCTTCAAGCTGGGCACCAAATACAGTCAGGCGTTTGATGCCGGCTTCCTTGATGACAAGGGAACCCGCCAGATCAGCGTCATGGGATGCTACGGCATCGGAGTCACGCGCACCCTGCAGGCCATTATTGAACAGAGTTTTGATGAGGATGGTATCATCTGGCCCATGGCCATTGCACCCTATCAAGTCTGCGTGGTGGTTCCTAATACAGGGCACGCGGAAAGCGTCCGGGTCGCCGAGGAACTTATCAAGGATCTGGAGGCCAAGGGTATTGAAGTGCTGTTCGACGATCGTGATGAGCGACCGGGCGTCAAATTCAAGGACGCTGACTTGATGGGACTGCCCATCAGGGCTGTAATCAGTGAGCGATCCCTTGCCGAAGGCAAGGTTGAAGTCAAGCGGCGCACGGAGAAGGATAAGCAGATGATTTCCGTCACCGATACCGTTTCTGTTATTCAAAGTATTATTCAGGGAGAACTCGCATGACCAAACGTGAACTTGTCGTCCGCATCGCCGAAGAAACGAACTTGTCGCAACTTGAGGTTTTTTCAGTGGTTCAAAAAACACTGGACTACATCACCGAAAGCCTCGAAAAAGGTGAAAACATTGAATTCCGCGACTTTGGCGTCTTTGAAATCAAGACCCGGAAGCCACGTATCGGGCGCAATCCGAACAAGCCGGAAAACACCGTGATCATTCCTGAACGACGAGTTGTCAAATTCAAGCCGGGCAAGGAAATGAAAGCCAAGGTATTGAAGGGCTAATCAAAAGGTTTAAGGGTTCAGGGTTCGGGGTTCAGGAATCTGAATACTGAATACCGAACACTACACCTGAGGACAACATGAGTGAACCGACTAGTTACTCCGCACCGCGTGGCATGCGGGACTTTTACCCGGACGATATGGCCGTCCGGAACACGATCTTTGAGGCCTGGGCCCTAGCGGCACGCCGTTTCGGCTTCGAGCAATACGATGCCTGCGTCGTCGAAAGTCTGGAGCTGCTCAAGCGCAAGGGCGGCGAGGAAATCCAGGACCAGATTTACTGGTTCAAGGACAAAAGTGATCGGGAACTCGCGCTTCGGGCTGAGATGACCCCCACCCTAGCCAGAATGATTGTCGCCAAACAGAACGAACTCACATTTCCTCTCAAGTGGTTTACCATCGCCCAATGCTTCCGCTACGAGCGAATGACTCGCGGGCGCAAACGCGAACATTACCAGTGGAATCTGGATATCGTTGGCGAACCATCCGTCCTCGCTGAAGCGGAAGTGGTGATGGCCGCCGTGGACGCACTGAAACAGCTTGGCCTGGGAAGCCAGGATGTCCACGTTCATGTGAACAGCCGGGCCGTCCTGTCGGATCTCCTCGCTAAACTTGGAATTCCCCGGGATCACCACGCCGCCACCTTCCTCGCACTGGACAAACGCGGAAAGATATCCGACGAGGAGATTGCCAAACTGCTGACCGGAGAGGGACTCACCCAGAGCAGCATTGACGCCACATTCAAGATTCTCAGTCTCACCACGCTGGAAAGCGTGATCGAGGCCCTCGGCGAGAGAACTCCGGCACTGGAGCATTTCCTGTCCTTCTTCAACCTCATGAAGCTCTACGGGGCCGGGGATAGTGTAACGTTCGACATCTCCGTCATCCGTGGCCTCGGGTATTACACTGGCATCGTCTTCGAAGGGTTCGATACAGGCAAAAGCCTCCGGGCCATCTTCGGCGGAGGCCGCTACGACAACTTGCTCGGCGACCTCGGTGGAAAGCCCATGACCGCCGTTGGCCTAGGCTTCGGAGATGTTGTCATCGCCGAATTGCTGGCGGAAAAGGCCAAACTTCCCCACCCGTCCGCCCGCAAGGATCTCGCCATCTCCTATATGGAAGACGCCCAGCGCGACACGGCTATCCGGCTGGCCAAGGCGATGCGCGGCGAAGGCTCCAACGTCGACATCGCCCTTCATCCAGAAAAGCCAAAACATTTCTTCGCCAGAACCGGAAAGACCGGTTTCCGAAGGGGAATTTATATCGGGCCGGACGATATAACGAAGGGAAACATCAGGATAAAGAACCTGCTGGACCGGACGGAACAGGAAGTCGCATTATCTAGTCTGAACGCTTAAACAAACCCCTCACCCCAACCCTCTCCCCCAAGGGGCGAGGGAGGCGTCTTCCTCTCCCCTTGGGGGAGAGGATTGAGGTGAGGGGATTTAGCCAAAGGAAGTCCATGAACATCATCCCCATCGTCGTTGGCGCCTTTCAAGTTAACTGTTACCTAGTCGCATCAGACAGCGGGCAGGCACTGGTGATTGATCCGGGCGAGGATGCCGGACAGATAGCCGTCGCCCTGCGTGAAAGGACACTGACGGTGGCCGCTTACCTGATCACCCACGGGCATATGGATCACATTGGAGGATTGGAGGAACTGACCCGGCTATTCCCCGCCCCAGTGTCCATGCATCCCGCAGATGAGGTATGGGCCTTTAGTGCTGACAATAAAATGCTCCCTTACTACGACACTCCGGAGCGCCCGGTCGGAAAAATCCGTGCTCTAGTCGACGGACAGCCGGGTGACGACGGGGGCCTTCACTACGAGATCATTACAACGCCGGGCCATTCTCCAGGTTGTGTTTGCTATTATTTTCCGGTCGAAAAAACCCTGTTTACCGGCGACACCCTGTTCAGCGGCTCTATCGGACGGACAGACTTCGAGGGAAGTGACGAGGCCCTGATGGAGAAATCCTTGCGTCGTTTGGCCCAATTGCCGGACGATACCCTGGTTTATCCCGGCCACGGCCCCCTCACCACAATCGAGCGGGAGAAGAAAAATAATCCGTTTCTGCGATTTCTGGCGCAGTAAGGCTTACGCATCGCGCTGGCGACGAATTTCGTAGCAGAAAATACCGGTGGCGACGGCCACATTCAGGGATCCAATTCGACCCATTTGCGGGATCTTGATCACGGCATCGCATTGTGAAAGCAGAACGGAACGTGGCCCCACCCCCTCGTTTCCCATCAGCAACGCCGTCCCCTGAGTAAAATCATAAGCTGCGGCCACCCTCTCAGCCTTCTCGCTGGCGGCCACAACCCGGATGCCAGTTGCACGCAACCGGCCAACCAGCGCCTCCATGTCGCCTACCCTGACAATCGGGACCCGGTTTACCGCTCCGGCAGAACTCCTAACCACCATGCTGGTCACCCCGACCTGCCCGGTCTCACCAATAAACACGGCATTCGCGCCGAACACTTCAGCTGACCTGATAATTGCACCAAAATTATAGGGATCCTGAATGCCGTCCAGAACAATGCAAAAAGGAAGTGAAGGAAATCCGGCCATGATCTGCGCTTCATCAGAATACGGAAAATCGGTCATCCGGGCCAGATACCCCTGATGCTCCGTGGTGTGACACAACCGGGAAAGAACTTCAGGATCTTCAATGACGGGAACAATCCCTAAAGGGGCACAGAGGGTGCAAGCCTGGTCAAGACAATCACGGGAAAGCTGTCGGGACAGATAGAGGTCCACAATCGACCACCGCCCCGCCTGCAGGGTCTCCACCACGGAGTTTCGGCCCCAGATCCAGCATTTCTGGTGACTACCGAGCAGTTTTTGCTTTCCCTTACCCCGGCTATGTCGCTCCATGGCCCGCTTCCCTCTCTTTGCGCAAGGGAATATTACCGGCGGGGCGCAGCGCCACCAAGCGCCGGGTCAATCAAGGGCATATCCTTAGCGAAGAATTCCTTTGCCGCAGTCACGACATCTTCCGTCAGGTCAGATTTGTTCCGGACATACAGGATGTTCGGACCGGCATAGACCACAACATCCAGTCCCCGCTTCTGGGCCACCTTGTTGATGAAAGGCTGCAGACGCTTCCGGAAGGTCGCCACCGCGCCCGCCTCAAACTGTTGCATCTGTCCCTGAATAGGCTGAATACCCTGCTGGAACATTTCATTGGAGGCCTTGATTTGGGCGGTAAGTTTATCCTTTTCCGCCTGGGTCTTGGCATCATCCATTTTATCCTTAAGAGACTTGATTCGCGTGTTGTAGGCCTGCAGCATGGCCGTTCCCTTGTTGTAAAACTCAGTCTTCTGGCGCTCCCTTTCGATTTTCTGGAGCATTCCCACATCCTTGAACACGCGATCCATGTCCACCACGGCAACCTTGTGCGGATTCATGAAAAACACGCTCCAGGCCAGCAACCCGACCAGCACCACCACATACATCACTTCGTACCAACGCACTTTTCGAGTCTCATTCATATCCATATAACTCCTTTTGAAATGCAATGATTAACACATGCTGTGACACGGAGGCAAACAACAAATCATGGAAAATCCCTTGACCTTTGCCGTCCACTCCGAACAATACCCTTCTTTTCCAGCCCGGGTGGCGAAATGGCAGACGCAAGGGACTTAAAATCCCTTATCCGCAAGGGTGTGTGGGTTCGAGTCCCACCCCGGGCACCACTTATTTCAATTGGGTAGCGAGTTGCTTGAGTTCATCCGGATCCAACGATTTTGCAAAGTCAGCATCCGCTTCAGCAAGAACTTGCCTAGCGGCACCGGGATCGCTTGATGCCTTCCGCAGACTCTTTACCTCGTCCGGCATCAGATCAACTTTTGTTCCATTCTTCTTGATAATCGAGCAGATACCCGTTTCCGGGCACAATTCAATGTTCAGCTTATCCATAATATGTCCTTCCTTCTTGTTTCCCGTATCCGAACACAAACCCACCACCGTTCAATAATTCACAGGCACCAGTTCAAAGAAGGACTGGGGATGATCGCAAACCGGGCACTTGGCCAGGGCCGCCGTTCCTTCATGGACAAACCCGCACTCCCGGCAACGCCACTTGACCTTTGCCTCTTTCTTGAACACTTTGCCCTCTTCCAGGTTTTTCAAAAGGGCCAGATAGCGTGCCTGATGTTCCTTTTCGATCTTGGCAATATTTTCAAACAGACGGGCGATGACATCAAACCCCTCGGCACGGGCCTCCTGGGCCATCCTTGGATACATCTGTGTCCATTCCTCATGCTCTCCGCCGGCCGCCGCCTTCAGGTTGGCCAGCGTGTCACCAATCCCGCTGAGCGCCTTGAAATGCAATTTGGCATGCGTCTTTTCCTGGTCAGCCGTCTCCAAAAAAACAGCCGCAATCTGCTCATAGCCCTCTTTCTTGGCAACCGAGGCGAAATAGGTGTACTTGTTTCGCGCCTGCGATTCTCCTGCGAACGCGTCCTGCAGATTCTTTTCTGTTTTCGAACCAATTAATTCTGTCATAACAGTTCCTCCTTTATTTTTATGATGTAAGACTCTACAACGAACTTTGAAATTTGTGAACACTAGAGAATTAAAATAAGATATTATCACGCTAATCTATGGACCTGAAAGAACAGATCAAGTCACTTGCCTCAGACCTCGGCTATCACGCCTGCGGAATCGCCGGCGTGCATCCCTTTGAGGATTATCGGGCCAGCATTCATGAACTCACACAACGTTTCCCGGAATCAGCGGAACTGTGTCGTCGCATGGAACGGCGTGTAGAACCCCTAAGCATGAATCCCTGGGCCAGATCCATCGTGGTCTGCGTTCGTCGCTACGGGAAATATGCCATCCCTGAATCGGTAGCCAACCATATCGGACGCAACTACCTTTGCGACCGGCGGATCAAGGACTGCCCCGACACCACGATGCCGAAGCGGATGAAAGACGGCATGGCGGCCTTGGGAATTCGGGTTCGAACCGGCGGGGTCCCATCCCGCGAAGCCGCCGTACGGGCGGGAGTCGTCCAAATCGGAAAAAACGGGTTTGCCTACGCGCCAGGATGCGGATCCTGGATCAATATCGAGGCCTGGATGATCGATGCCGCCCTGGAGCCTGACACCTCCTCCTCGCCACTTGCCTGCCCTGAGGGATGCCATGCCTGCCTAGACGCCTGCCGCACCAAGGCTCTTGTGGAACCCTACGTCACCCGTATCCATCACTGCATCGCTTATCTGACCTATGAGGCTCCGGAACCGATATCCCCGGAACTGGAATCAAGAATGAACCCCTGGATCTACGGGTGCGACGATTGCCAGCGGGCATGCCCCATGAACCAGGGCCAGTGGAGCAATCTCGAACCTGCGCCTTGGATAACAGGGGTTGCCGATGCCTTAACCCCTGCGGCGCTCGCCGTCATGGATCAGGACACTTATGCCAAGGTGGTTCATCCCCTCTTCGGCTATATCCCGTTGAACAATCTCGACCGATGGCACGCGAATGCCCGAAGGGCGTTAAAGCCCGTTGGCCCGCTTGGCTGATTCGACGGTATTGTACAGGAGCATCGTGATGGTCATAGGGCCGACTCCGCCGGGAACTGGGGTAATCAGAGAAGCTTTCGCCTTGCAGGCCTCAAAATCTACATCACCAACCAACCGGAAGCCCGCCTTCTTTGTAGCGTCCTCAATTCGATTGACGCCCACGTCAATCACCACAGCACCATCCTTGATCATATCGGCGGTCACGGTGTTGGGCCGTCCGGCCGCGGCAATCACGATGTCCGCCTGCCGGGTATGATAACCGATGTCTTTCGTCTTCGTATGACAGACCGTCACCGTCGCATTGGCCATCTTCCCCTTGGCCATGAGCAGATTTGCCAGAGGCTTTCCCACAATATTGCTACGCCCTACAATAACGACATGCGCTCCCTCAATTTTGACACCGCTTCGAGCCATCATCTGCAACACGCCATGCGGGGTGCACGGCAGAAACGCCTTTTCACCCACCACCATCCGCCCGACATTCAGCGGATGGAACCCGTCCACATCCTTGTCCGGATCAATGGCAAGGAGCACTTCACTCTCATTCAGGTGCTTGGGAAGCGGAAGCTGGACGAGAATCCCATTGATCTTGGGATTCGCATTCATCGCCGCGATCAGGGCCAGAAGTTCCACCTGAGTCGTAGTCGCCGGAAGACGATTGTCATTCGAAAAAATACCGATTTCATGACACGCTTTTTCCTTGGCTGTAACATAGGATCGGGATGCTGGATCTTCCCCGACCAGGATAACACCCAGGCCCGGAACTATACCCAGCGTCTTGAGGTTCTGAATTTCCGTCGCCAGTTCATCCCGGATCTGCTGGGCAATCTCTTTTCCATCAATGTTTTTCGCAGTCATAATACTCCTTAATATATGAATTCCAGAAAAGCGCCGAAAATTATCCTAGCATTTCCAGGAGACGTTTTGTTTTGAGATACTTTTCCTGAAGGTCCTGGCGAGATTTTTCAAACTGCGCCACGACCTCAGGCTTTGCCTTGCTGATGAAGGCCTGGTTATTGAGCTTCTGGTTGGCTCGCTCCAAGTGCCCGCCAAATTCCTCGAGTTGTTTGGTCAACTTGGCGGACTCCGCCTTGGCATCAATCAACCCCTCAATAGGCATATAAATCGTTCCTATTCCGGTCAGCGTGCCTGGCATAGCCGTACTCGGCGTGAAGGTTTCGTCGATGGTCATCCCCCCTGCCTTGAGCATGGCCTTCAGCGTGGCCGTATCGGCTTTCAGCCAGGCGGCGAGCACAGCCGAATTGGGTTTAATGATGTAGTCAATCTTCTGGCCCGGGGCAATCCCGCAATCGGTTCGAAGCATCCGGCCAGCCCGTATCAATTCATGGCGGGCATCAACATACCCGACCCGATCCGAAGTCGCGCCCCATTGCGCCAGTTCGGCCGTCAGAGGTTTAGGCCATGGTGCGGTCATGATCGTCTCGTCATCCGCCCCGTAGCCCATGCCATGCCAGAGTTCCTCGGTCAGGTGCGGCATGAAGGGATGAAGCAGACGTAACGCCGTGGAAAAGGCGTAATGCATGACCTTGAGGACTTCCACGCGACGGGCAGGATCCTGACCGTAGAGCACATCCTTGGAGTATTCCACATACCAGTCGCAGTACTCGTGCCAGATAAACCCGTATAAGTCCTGAGACGCGTCATTAAATCGAAACCGTGTCAGGTTTTCGGTACAGGACTCGGTAGCCCGGCTCAGCTTGGCCAGAATATGGAGATCATCAGCACTTAACAGGGTGGGATCAAGAGCGGGAACAAGGGCGGATGGGCGGGCTCCGGGGACAACTCCTTCCCCTTTCTCCTGCATCTGCATGTAGCGGGCGGCATTCCATATCTTGGTGCCGAAATTCCGCCCGATTTCAAACTTATCGTTCGACAGGAACACATCCTGCCCCGTAGCCGTAATCATCATGAGGCTATAGCGGAGCGCATCGGCGCTATACTCGTCAATGATGGTGAGCGGATCGATAGAGTTCCCGAGACTCTTGCTCATCTTGCGACCTTTATCATCGCGCACCGTTCCATGGATGTAGACCTCCCGGAAGGGAATATCGCCCATGAACTCAATGCCTGCCATAACCATGCGGGCCACCCAGAAAAAAATGATCTCCGATGCCGTAACCAGCGTGTTGCCGGGATAATAGAGCTTAAGATCGGGATTGTCCTGCGGCCAACCAAAGGTGCTGAACGGCCATAACCAGGAGGAAAACCAGGTATCCAGAACATCCTCATCCTGCCGGATTGTGGTCGCCTTGCACTTAGGACAATCCACCTGTTTTCCGCGCCCGGCCCACTGATGGTTGCAGGCGTCGCAATAATACACAGGAATACGGTGCCCCCACCAAATCTGTCTGGAAATACACCAATCCCGGATATTCGTCATCCATTCGACATAAACCTTGTTCCAGCGTTCCGGGACAAACTTGATCCGTCCATCCTGAACCGCCTGGAGTGCGGGTCCGGCAAGAGGCTTCATGCTGACAAACCACTGAAGAGAAAGGCGCGGCTCGACCACCGTATCGCACCGGTAGCAATGCCCCACCGCATGCTGATGGGGATCGATTTTTTCAATCAAGCCGGCGGCCGTCAGGTCGGTGATAATCCGTTTCCGGCATTCAAAACGATCCAGCCCGGCATAGGGACCCGCGCCCTCGTTCATCGAGCCGTCCTGATTCATCACATTGATAGGGGTCAGGCTATGTCGGCGCCCCATCTCGAAATCGTTAGGGTCATGAGCTGGTGTTACCTTGACAGCACCGGTTCCGAAGGCGGGATCCACAAAATCATCGGCAATGACAGGCAATTCGCGGTGCAGAACCGGAAGACTCAGGGTCTTTCCGATCAACGCCTTATACCGGTCATCCTTCGGACTGACGGCCACCGCTACATCGCCCAACAGCGTTTCTGGCCGGGTTGTCGCCACCACCACAAACTCGCTGGCAGTCAACTTGCCGTCACGTTTGACGGGGTACCGGATATAATAGAGCTTGCCGGTGGTGTCCTGATGTTCACTCTCCTCATCCGACAAGGCTGTATGGCAGCGCGGGCACCAGTTGGTGATATAGTTGGCGCGGTAGATCAGGCCTTTGTCATACAACCGGCAGAACACTTCCTCGACCGCCTGGCTTAGGCCGGCGTCCATGGTGAAGCGCTCCCGCTCCCAGTCACAGGAGGCTCCGAGGCGCTTGAGCTGGCGAACAATCGTCCCGCCATATTCTTCCTTCCATTCCCACACCTTGCCGACAAACGCCTCGCGTCCGAGGTCATGACGGGTCTTACCCTCCTTGCGCAAGGCGCGTTCGACCACATTCTGGGTGGCAATTCCGGCATGATCCGTACCCGGCATCCACACCGTATTTTTGCCATCCATGCGTTGCCATCGGACCAGGATATCCTGAATGGTGTTGTTCAGTGCATGACCAATGTGAAGAATGCCCGTGACATTAGGGGGGGGGATTACGATGCAATAGGGCGTGCCGCCACGGGCCGCGTCCCCATGAAAACATCCCTTTTCCTGCCACCAGTTATACCAGCGGGTCTCAACGGTCTTCGAATCGTACTGCTTTTCCAGTTCTTTCATTTTTCCTCTTCCCGGAACAGCTTGTACTCCACACTATCCACAAGGGCCTCCCACGAGGCTTCAATGATGTTGCCTGAAACACCGACCGTGCCCCAGTGCTGTTCACCATCACTCGACTCAATGATTACCCGTGTTTTGGCCGCGGTGGCTTCCTCGGGATCGAGAATGCGAACCCGGAAATCGGTCAGGAACACTTTTTCAATCTCTGGATAAAACCGGGTCAACGCATTCCGCAGGGCGCGATCCAGAGCGTTAACAGGCCCATCTCCCTCAGCCACGCCGTGTTCCACCTCTTTCCCGACGCGAACCTTGACGCTCGCTTCCGAAACACAGGGCTTGTCCTTGCCGTTTTTTTCAATGACGACCCGGAACCCCTCCAATTCGAAAAACGGCTTATGCTTGCGTAGCACCTTTTGCACGAGAATCCGAAACGAGGCATCCGCCGCCTCATATGAATACCCCTGCTTCTCCAGTGCCTTCAGCGCCTCGAGGATCTCCTTCACTTCGGGAGATGATTTCTTGAGATCCATGCCCAGTTCGATGGCCTTCAGCAGGACGCTACTCGACCCAGACCCATCAGAAATGAGAATGTGGCGCTCATTCCCCACGCTTTCCGGAAGAATGTGCTCAAAACTGCGGGGGTTTTTCTGAACCGCATTCACATGCATACCTGCCTTGTGCGAAAAGGCGCTGGCACCAACATAAGGTGACTTGCCGTCATGCCGCAGGTTCACCAGATCGTCCACAAACAACGACAGGTTACGCAACTGCTTCAAGGATCCGTCGGGAACGGCACGGCAGCCCATTTTTAATTCCAGTGCGGGAATAATAGAACACAGATTCGCGTTTCCGGTTCGCTCGCCATACCCGTTAATGGTTCCCTGAACCTGAATGGCACCAGCCCGAATAGCCTCCAAACTGTTGGCCACAGCAAGCCCGGAATCGTTATGGGTATGAATCCCGACCGGAATGGGGAATGCCTTCACGACCTCGGCGGTAATGCCAAACACCTCATGGGAAAGCGAGCCGCCATTGGTATCACACAGAACAATCGAATCGGCCCCGGCGTCTACCGCCGCCTTAAGCACATCTAAAGCGAAGGAGGGACTGTCTTTGTATCCATCAAAGAAATGCTCCGCGTCAAATATCACTTCCCTGCCCTGCTGCTTGAGGTACTGAACCGTTTCAAAAACCATTCGCCGATTCTCCGCAGTCGAGGTGCGCAATACATCGGTAACATGCAGTTGCCAGGTTTTTCCGAAAATTGTGACCACCGGTGTCTTTGCCTCGATCAGGCGCAGGACATTATCATCCTCCCCCACCGCGATATCCGCCCGACGGGTACTTCCGAAGGCGGCAATTTTGGCATGGCGCAGGGTCTGCTTCCTGATTTCATGAAAAAACTCCATGTCCTTGGGATTGGAACCGGCATAGCCACCCTCAATATAATCCACGCCGAACTCGTCCAGCTTCAGCGCCACCTGGATCTTGGAGGATCCGGAGAACGAGATCCCCTCCCCCTGCGAACCATCCCGCAGGGTGGTGTCATAGATAAAAACTTTTTTCCGCTGGTTCATGCTGTACCGCCCGGATTGTCTCATTCACCATTCTTCTTAAAAAACGCCTCATACAGGGCCTGAACCGCCTTTTTCCGATCCATGGCTTTGACGCCGAACATCATGCTGATTTCCGAAGAACCCTGGTTCTGCATCTCGATATTCACGCCAGCATTTGCCAGAGCCGTGGTTGCCCGCGCCGCCACACCCACCGTGTAATGCATCCCCTCGCCCACGATCATGACCAGAGCGAGTCCGCGGTCGAGGTCGATATTATCCGATCCAAGCTCAGTCCGGATCCGGGAGAGCACACGGTCCTCCGCTTCCTTGGTAAAATCCTTTTCCCGGAAAATCACGGAGATGTTGTCAATTCCCGAGGGCGAATGTTCATAAGACAGCCCCTCCTCTTCCATGATCTGGAGCAATCGCCGACCGAACCCCACTTCGCGGTTCATCATATACTTGTCTACATAAACCGCGCAGAAGCCGTCCGCGCTGGCGATCCCGACCACTGCCCCGCCCGCATATTTCCGGTTTGGAACGATGCGAGTACCGGGTGCCTCTGGGCGGTTTGTATTTTTCACGCAAATCGGAATCTTGGCATGCACGGCGGGAATGATGGCTTCATCATGAAACACGCCGAACCCGGCGTAGGCCAGTTCGCGCATTTCCCGGTAGGTCAACAATTCTATCGGCGCGGCATCGGGAACAATACGCGGATCAGCCGAATACACGGAGTCGACATCAGTGAAATTCTCATACAGGTCGGCCTGCACCGCCGCCGCCAGGATGGCCCCGGTGATATCCGAACCGCCGCGGGGAAACGTAGCCACCGCGCCTGAGGTCGTATATCCAAAAAAGCCCGGGAAAATGCTGATACCGGGAGCCGTTTTCAGGGATGCCAGTTTCGCATAAGATTCCTGAAGCACCATGGCGTTTCCGAAGTCGTCGCTCAACAACATCCCCGCAGACTTGGGGTTCACATAATGCGCATCCAGGCCGTTCATGCGGAATATTTCGGCCACGAGCTTAGCGCTGTTATCCTCGCCCGCCGCCTTCATCAAATCCAGAAAACGGCCGCGATGCGAACAATCGGAAGCCAGCCGGCCGCGCAGGTCGGTTTCAATTTCACGAATCACGGCGTCCCCGACGCCCGCGTCCCGCTGGATCTCGGCGTAGCGTTCCACAATGGCCTTCAACTCCGCATCTGCCGGCCGGCCAGCCAGCCTCGCCTCGGCGCAGGCAATCAGCATGTCGGTCACCTTGGTGTCGTCAGACCGGCGTTTACCCGGCGCCGAGACCACCACAATCCGGCGATCAGCATCCATTTTGATAATGGAACAGACCTTCAGGATCTGGACGGCATCCGACACAGAAGAGCCACCGAACTTCGCCACCTTTAGCCCGCATTTCAATTTCGCTGTCATGATGCTTTCTCGATTCCCGGATCCTCGATCCGTAAACATACTGCCTTAGCCCCCAAAGCCTGGCGATCCTCCAGGATCCGCAAGGCCTCCATAATATTCTTCTCCACTGCGCGGTGCGTCAGGATTACCACGGACACATGGCGTCCCGACCGGTTCGGCTCCTTCTGGAGGATGGATGCCAGGCTGATTCCGTACTGTCCCAAAACCGTAGCCACGACGCCGAGAATACCCGGCTTATCGAGAAGGGACAGGCGCAGGTAATAGCGGCATTCCACCTTGCCCATAGGGCGGAAGGTAATTGTTCCGGACGGACTGGCCGGACTGTAACGTGCCTTTCGACCGCCGTCGGCCAGAATACGCGCCACTTCAGCCAGATCGCTTACCACGGCGCTGGCCGTTGGCAACCGCCCAGCCCCGCGCCCGGTGTAAACGGTCTGACCGACAATATCCCCATCAACCACCACGGCGTTGAAAACCCCCATGACCGAGGACAGCATGTGATCGTGAGGAACAAGGGTTGGATGAACCCGGACTTCCACTTCACCACCCGCCGCCTTGATCACCGCCAATTGTTTCACGCGGTACCCGAAATCACGTGCGTACTCGATGTCCGCCTTATTCAGGCCGCGGATCCCTTCCACATGAATCTTCTCCATCGGCACTTGGACACCATAGGCCAGGGAAGCCAGAATGGCGGCCTTGTGCGCGGTGTCGAATCCGTCAATGTCCAGTCCGGGATCCGCCTCCGCGTACCCGGCGGCCTGTGCCTCCTTCAGAGCATGCTCGAAGGTCACCTGTTCCCGCTCCATTTTGGTCAGGATATAGTTGCAGGTGCCATTCAGAATTCCAAAAATGCGGTCAATCCGGTTGGCCACCAGGCCTTCCCTCAAGGCACGGATAATCGGAACGCCGCCGGCAACGCTGGCCTCAAACCAGACCCCGGTATTGTTCGCGGCAGCCAGGGCAAAGATCTCACCGCCATGATCGGCAAGAAGCGCCTTGTTAGCCGTGATCACTGGTTTTCCGAGACGCAATGCGCGCAGGACGAAATCTTTGGCCAGGGTGGTGCCGCCGACCAGTTCAATCACGACATCCACCGCCGGGTCATCAATCAGGGCCGCGGCATCCCGGGTCAGAAGGGACCGGTCAACCGTGACGCCCCGATCACGATCCAAATCCACATCCGCGATGCGTCGCAGCACAAGCTTCACCCCGATGCGTCCGGCCAGGAGGTCTCCATTGCACTGAAGCGCCTCGACTACGCCCGCGCCAACGGTGCCAAATCCAAGAAGTCCAATTCCAATTTCTTTCATGATGCATTCCTCATCCTTCGAACCGGGCGATACTCTATAAGGAATCACGCCGGAAACAAGAATAAAGGCCGCATCGAAAGGAATTTTGAGCGCCTGGGGGAGCCTTAGGCGACGATTACTGCCAGTGGATTGGATTTTCCACAATGCGGACAGCGGTAGGTTTCCGAATTCGGATTCTTGTCCTGCTCAGACAACATCAGGCCGCACTTGCAGTTGCCTCTGAAACGACGTATCACAAGAGTTTTTGCCAAAGCGCGCGCAAGGTCCTCTTTGCCGGTTTTGATTTCAGCTTCCCGACGACAAAGAATAGCTTCCTGACTTTTCATAACGACTCCAATTCTGCAATGGCATCAGCTCAGACCGGTGCGTTGTGCATGGTTTCTGACGGGAGACCCGCCTCTCATGTGATTTTCTATTGGCTGACTATGCCACATATAGGCCTGAATCACCAGAGGATTCTCACACAGGCTGTTGAGCTTGCCTCTCTGACGCGTTCCTTGTCATACTCGCACTTATATATGAACCACTCTACTGAACACCCCATTGCCTCTGACGAAGTTATCATTTATGCCGACGGGGCGGCTTCGCCCAATCCCGGAAAAGGTGGTTATGGAGTTGTCATCATCCAGAACGGTTGTCGACATGAACTCTCTGGCGGCTTCCGCGCCACGACCAACAACCGGATGGAACTGATGGGGGCGATTGTGGGACTCCGGGCGATTTCCTCTTGCGAAGGCAACAAGGAAAAAGTGGTTCTTTATAGTGACGCCAAGTATGTGGTGGACATGTTTAACGAGGGGCATGCCTTGAAATGGCGCAAAAATGGATGGACTCGAAGCAATGGCCGTGAAAAAGCCCGTAACCCCGACCAATGGAATGAACTATTGACTCTGGCAGAACGCCATGACGTCAGGATGGTGTGGGTCAAGGGCCACGCCGATAACCAGGAGAATGCCCACTGCGATGAATTGGCAGTCGCGGCCAGACAAGCGGATGATCTACCTGCCGATGAAGGGTTTGAAAACTCCACAACCCCCACCCGACATATTGCTTCGCAACAAACCCTTTTCGATTGGTAAAGCCCGAATTATCGCTGGAAGAATGGATAGGATTTTGTTATCAGGACTGACCAGAACCTTCAAGAGGAAGTTTGGAGGCACATCCATGAATACTCGACTGAACACATTAGGCGATGAAAAGTGCTCGCCCGAGGAACTCCTGACTCTCCGGAAACGCGAAGAACACCTCCGCATCACACTGGCGTCCATCGGCGATGCCGTCATTGCCACGGACGACAAAGGACGAGTCACCACCATGAACCCGGTGGCCGAAACCTTGACTGGGTGGACCGAAAAGAATGCCCTAGGCAAAGACTTGCACGATGTTTTCCACATTATCAACGCCAAAACACGGGAAAAGGTTGAAAATCCAATTTCTCTTGTGCTAGCCAGTAAAAAAACTGTCGGCCTGGCTAACCACACGATCCTTATTTCAAAAGAAGGCGCCGAGTACCAAATCGCCGACTCTGCGGCACCCATTAAAGATATAAAGGGTCATATCTCAGGCGTCATCCTTGTTTTTAGGGATGTCACCCGGGAGTACAGGGCGGAAGAGGCACTTCGGGAAAGCGAAAGCCGCTATAGGGGACTAATTGATCTCGCTGTTGATGGAATACTTCTCGGAAACCAAAAGGGTCTTATTACAGAGGCCAATCAGTGCATGTGCACAATAACGGGCATGGCCAAGCATGAGCTTATTGGACGACACATCACTGATTTACCTTTCACGCAAAAGAGTCTCCTCGCCACTCCACTCCGCTTTGATCGTTTGCAAAAAGGCGAAATTGTTATTAGCGAGCGCGTGCTGATTCGCCCCGATGGCTCTGAAGTAATTGTCGAGATGCGATCCAAGATGATGCCCGACGGCACCTATCAGTCCATCTATCGCGATGTATCCGAACGCAAAAGGGCCGCCAAATTCCTGAAGCTGATTCTAGACAATATTCCCGATTACGTTTTTTGGAAAGACCGGAATTCCGTCTTTCTAGGCTGCAACAACAATGTTGCCAGAGCCGCCGGCCTGAGCTCCCCTGACGAAATAATCGGCAAAACCGACTTCGATCTCGGCTGGAAAAAGGAAGAGTCCGACTTCTTTGTCGCCACTGATCGCCGGATCATGAAGAGTAATACAGCCGAGTATCACATTATTGAGCCACAACTTCAGGCAGACGGCAAACAGGCCTGGCTCGATACCTGTAAAATTCCACTCCATGACGAACAAGGCCATGTCATAGGCATTTTAGGCTCATTTGTCGATATCACCGAGCGAAAGAAAATGGAAGAAGCACTTCGCGAAAGCGAATCCTCCCTTCACACCATTCTGCAATCCACAGCCGACGGAATTCTGGCTGTCGACAGCGAAAACAAGGTTTTAAGCGCCAATGCTCGGTTTGCTGAAATGTGGAATATACCACCTGCGTTGACCGCCAGTCGGAATGACGCCGCCCTCCTTCACCATGTTCTTGATCAACTGATCAATCCGCAAGAATTTCTTGAAAAAGTTCAGGACGTTTACAAATCAACGGAAGACAGTTTTGACACCTTGTCTTTCAAGGATGGACGGGTGTTTGAGCGGTTATCGCGCCCCCTCATTCGTGAAAACAAGCCGAATGGCAGAGTGTGGTCATTTCGCGACGTAACGACGCGAAAAATTGCGGAGGAGCGTGAAAAAGAGTTTCTTGTTAAGTTGGAACGAAGCGCAAGATTGGAATCATTGGGTGTACTTGCTGGAGGAGTGGCGCATGACCTGAATAATATTCTAGGCCCCGTTGTTGCTCTGCCGGATGTTGCAATCGAGTACATTCGTCGGCACGGAAATCCAGTCGACCCAGATCACGCCGCAACACTGGATTCACTGCATATGATGAAGTCTTCAGCGTTACGGGCGGCGAGTGTCGTCAGTGACCTGGTGGTATTAGGTAGACGGGCACAGTTCCAGAAAAAGTCATCGAATATAAATCGGGTTGCGGAATACCTTCTGAAGTCAAAGCAAATTCAGGCCATGCAGGCCAAACGACCCGACGTGCAAATATCAAACCATTTGTCTCCCGCGTCCCTCTGGTGCCAGGGCTCAGAATCGAGACTAACACGAATCCTGGAGAATTTGACAAACAATGCCGCGGAGGCGATCTCCGAAAAAGGCGAGATCATTATTAGCACCAGCCGGACAAGATTTGAAACCCCCTATCAGGGGTACGAACTGATCCCGGCGGGAGAGTATGTCGCGCTCGAAGTCAAAGATACAGGGTGCGGCATAGACGCTAAAACCATTGCCAGGATCTTTGAGCCGTTCTTTTCAACAAAATCACCTACTGAACGAAGTGGCAGCGGCTTGGGCCTCTCCGTAGTGCATGGACTGGTAAAGGATCATGCCGGATATCTGGATGTGAAAAGTTCACCCGGCAAGGGGGCAACCTTTACTGTTTTCCTGCCAGCCGTCCCTGAGGAAAAAGAAGACGAGATTCCTCCTGAAGTCGCCATAAGTCGCCTGCCGGGAGGGACCGAACGGATCCTGGTCGTGGATGATGAGCCGGGGCAGAGATTCTTGACCCAGATGTATTTGACGAAAATGGGATACGCCTCAACCGTGGTATCCACGGGGACAGAAGCGGTGGCACTATTTGAAACAGCAGGACGAGAAGGCAAAGCATCGCCATTCGACTTGGTCTTGACGGATATGGTCATGGAGGGATTGGATGGACTGGCCACCTGTAGGCTGATCCGCAAACTGTATCCGACACAAGAACTGGTCATCATGAGCGGCCAGGTCCCGGACGGATATGCACCTCAAATCAAAGAATTGGCCGCCGAATGGCTAAATAAACCCTTTACGCCCATTGAACTGGCCCGAGCCATCCGGCTTCGAATGGATCGGCACTAACCCTGTCACCCGCGCCACCACCGGTCGAAATACGCCGGCGCGTCGGCTTCAAACATCATACGCTGCCCGGTGAAGGGATGATCGATAGCGATCGACCTGGCGTGCAGGGCAAGGAATTTATGGGAATCATGAGATCGCCCGTATTTATCATCACCCACAACCGGATGGCCCAACTCAGACAGGTGAACCCGGATCTGGTGCTTCCGCCCGGTCAATAGCGTAATATCCAGCACACTGAACGCAGGCGTCTCTCGGATCACCCGATAGGCCGTATGGGATATCAACCCTTTTGCAGGATCAGGGGTTGAATAGACCCTGAAAGCAGTATTTTCAGTCAAATATGAGGTCAGTGTCCCTTCTTTTCGAGTCAAAATCCCATGGACTACCGCGAAGTAGTGCTTCTCGGTCGTCTCCCAGTGAGCCTGCAATTGCCTCTTGGCCGTTTCCGTCCGCGCAAATACCAGAACCCCTGAGGTATCGCGATCCAATCGGTGAACAATAAAGACTCGCTCCCGCGATTTCGCAGTACCCTTGCGAACATAGTCAGTCAACAGGTAATACGCAGTCCGCACCCTGTCGGTCTCCGTAGCAATGGTCAAAAGCCCCGGCGCCTTGTTCACAACAATGATATCACGATCCTCATGGAGGATGGCCAACCCCTTGGGTTGGCGCCACCGCGAGCGACTATCAGGCTTCGACATGGCTGTTTTGTACAACCTCAGGCCTTTATAAGAAATAGGTTTTTTCACATCCAGAACCTGATGCAAACTTCCACCTTGATTCCTTCCCCCGTCTCTTTCATCCTGTACCCATGAGTTTACGTCAACTACTTCACGCCGTCGCCGGTGGGGAACTGGCACCTGATAAGGCGTTTCGCCAACTTGAGGCTGCCCGTGAAAAAAATCTGGGCTACGCCAGAGTGGATACCGACCGCATGCGCCGCAGGGGTTTCCCGGAAGTCATCTTCTGCCAGGGAAAGACCCCGGAACAAGTCACTGGAATCGTCAAGGCGCTTCATGAGGCCGGCCAGAATGTACTCGCCACCCGCGCCTCACGGGAGCAGGCAGAAGCAGTGAAAAAAGAATTTCCAAAGAGCCGGTACCATGAAGTCGCCCGCGTGATCACGCTGGAAACACGCAAGCGGATCAGGCCGGCCGGATGCGTCGTGGTGTTATCCGCCGGAACCACCGATATCCCCGTAGCAGAGGAATCCGCCCTCGTCGCCGAGGCCATGGGCGCCCGGGTGGTGCGGGTCTATGATGTCGGCGTCGCCGGACTTCACCGCCTGCTGCATCAGCTTCCGATTCTCAAGAAGGCGCGGGTGCTGATTGTGGTTGCCGGCATGGAAGGTGCCCTTCCCTCGGTTGTCGGAGGTCTCACCAACTGCCCCATCATAGCCGTTCCCACCAGCATCGGCTACGGGACCAGCCTTGGCGGAATCACGGCGCTTCTGGCCATGCTGAACAGCTGCGTGCCCGGGATCACCGTGGTGAACATCGACAACGGATTTGGTGCAGGCGTTGCGGCGGCGATGATCAACAGGGGAAAGTGAAACGTGAGGAGAGAGACGTGAATCGGGTACTGTGGTTCGACAGTGTGGGCGGTGCAAGCGGGGACATGATCCTGGCCTGCCTCGTCGATCTGGGGGTTCGCCCTGCGGATCTGAACGAGGCGCTCAGCTCGCTTGGTGATGTCCACCTCTCGCTCGAGGCCCGGCAACACTCAGAACATGGAATGCATGGAACACGGGTCACGGTTCATGCCCATGAAAGCCATGCCCACGTCCATGCGTCGCACCGTCATCTTTCGGATATTCGCCAGCGCATCCAGCAAAGCGCCGTTTCCGGGACGGTGAAAAGCCAGAGCATTGCGGTCTTCGAGCGTCTGGCCCATGCTGAAGCACAGGTTCACGGCAAGACCGCGGAAGATATCCATTTTCATGAGGTTGGAGCCCTCGATGCCATTCTGGATGTGGTCGGTGCCTGTCAGGCGCTCCACCTCCTGCACATCGATCAAGTAGGATTCTCGCCGCTTCCGCAGGGACATGGCACGATCGAGTGCGCCCACGGCAGGCTTCCAAACCCCGCACCGGGCACGGTAGAACTGCTTAAGGGCTTTCCGGTCTGCCATGCAGACGAACCCTTTGAACTTGTGACGCCAACGGGCGCAGCCCTGCTCACAACCTGGAAAACCCTCACCACCTGGCCCGATGGCTGGGTGATCAAGGCGGTTGGCCACGGATTCGGATCCCGTACTCTCAACCACCGCCCCAACCTACTGCGCGCGACCCTGCTGGAGGCCCCGCCCCCGAAGGTCGAGGATCCGGAAATCTGCCTCGTTCTGGAAACCAATATCGACGACACCACTCCTGAGTTGGTTGGGGCGCTCGTTCAAAAACTCATGGCCGACGGGGCTTATGACGCCTTTACCACTGCCATTCAGATGAAAAAACAGAGACCCGGCACTTTGCTCACCGTCCTCTGCGCCCCCGATCTCAAGCCGGTCATGTTGGATCTCATCTTCACCGAAAGCACCACGTTCGGCATTCGCGAACACCTGACCCGTCGAACGATGCTAGAGCGCGAAATCCTGAATGTCGAGACCGCTTACGGGCTGATCCGGGCCAAGATCGGACGCTGGCATGGAACACCCGTTACCGCCTCGCCAGAGTATGAGGATTGTGTTAAAGCGGCGACCCTCCACAATGTCCCGGTTCGCGTCGTCTATGAGTGCGCACAAACCGAAAGCCGCAAACAACTGGAATAGCACCGGTTAGACGTTGGATCCGCGCCAATGGAGTTTCTGGCGCAGGACGGAAAAATAGTTATAGCCGGGAAGATGAATGAACCGGACGCCGTTTCTGCTTCGGGTAACTCGAACAATATCACCGATTTCAAGGGGTTGTCCGATCTGGCCATCCACAGAGAGTCTCCCCCCGACCACCCGCTCCACAACCTGGACTTCAATCTTGGATTCATTCGTCAGCACCAGGGGCCGGGTACTCAGGGTATGAGGGCAAATCAGGCTCACCACAACAGCCGGAGAGGTGGGCATCAGCACCGGCCCGCCCGCCGACAACGAGTGCCCGGTGCTCCCGGTGGGAGTTGAGACAATCAGACCGTCACAAACAAAATCTCCCACTTCCTGCCCGTCAACTGACATCCGGAGTGTTCCCACTCGGGCCCCGCAAAAAATTACCGAATCGTTCAGGGCCTGATATGCGCCCACCACAGCCTCATCACGCAGCACCGAACAATCCATCATCACTCTGAGAGACGTGGTGTAGTTTTTCTGAACCAGACAATCCAGCGCACGTTCCAAGTCATTCTCGGTAACGCTGGTCATGAAACCCAGAGCGCCCAGGTTCACGCCAATGACAGGGATGTCGCGGCCATCCAACTCGCGAACCACACGCAACATGGAGCCATCGCCCCCGAGCACCATGACCACATCAGCCTGCTGGCAAACATCATAGGGGGTCGCCTCGGAATTCAACCCCATCAGGCCGGCCGTCGCGGTGTCGGGGAACAGGGTCAGTCCGAGGGATTTCGCCTTCTTTCTCAGGCGGGCCAAAACCACAGGGGCCCGTTCTTTTGCACAGTTCGCAATAACACCAAGTGTTTTCATAGTATTTTCCGCCACCAGGCAAGAAACTCAACATTCCCCGCTGGCCCCTTGAGGGGCGACTCGCACAATCCCATCCAGTCTAGCGGCAATGTCCGGGTTCCAAACTGGCGGATCCGCTCAATCACATCCTCCCGAACCGCCGGGTCACGCACCACGCCACCCTTGCCTACCAAATCACGACCGGCTTCAAACTGGGGCTTGATTAGGGATACAATTTGACCGCCCGGCGCGATTAATTTTGTAACAGGAGGAAGGATCAGGGTCAAGGAGATGAATGACACATCCACCACGGCAAACTGGAACCGCTCAGGGATGTCTCGCTCTGAAAGAAACCGGGCATTCAACCCCTCCCGGACCACCACACGGGGATCATTACGGAGCCGCCAGTCGATCTGGCCCTTCCCCACATCAATGGCATACACCTTCGCCGCCCCGTGCTGGAGAAGACAATCGGTAAAGCCACCCGTGGACGCTCCAATATCCGCGCAGATCAGCCCGGCAACATCCAGGGAAAATGCCTCAAAGGCGGCTTCCAGTTTTCCACCGCCACGACTGACGAATTTCTCGCCAGCCTCAACCTCAATAACGGCGTCGGCATCGCACGGTCGCCCCGCCTTGTCAGCCACCTGACCATCAACCCGCACGGCTCCGGCCAGAATGAGGCGCTGTGCCTTCTCCCGACTTTCCGCCAATCCCCGCTCGACCACGGCTATATCAAGACGCTGTTTTACCATAATTTTCACCGTACCGCGTGAGCATGCCCCAGATCACCCGGCTGGCGCAATAGAAATGAGTTTTCCGGAGTCAGCAGCCAGCATCCCACAGGCGGCATGAATATCCTGTCCCCCGCTATATCGGCGGGCCACGGGCATCCGGAGGTGCAAACGCAGGGCATCCCGGAAATTATCGAGCTCGGACCGGTCAGGTGGCCGGAACTGCCCGGTGGCATCATTCACATCGATTAGATCCAGAGTAATAGGTAAGCCGCCGGTCAATCTCGCCAACTGCACCCCATCTTCCGCTCGGGTATTGAACCCTGAAATCAGAGGCCAGGCCAGAGTCACCCGTCGCCCCGAGACAAGATGATAATCGCGAATCGCGGCCATGAGATCCTCCAGCGGATAGGTCGACTCGACCGGCATCACCTCGCGCCGGCGTGCGGAATCAGCGCTGGTAAGGGATACGACAAGACGGAATGGCAAACGATCGGCCGTGAAGCGTCTGATCCCGGGAACAATACCAGCCGTTGAAATACTAATGGCTTTCCCGGCTATCGCCATTCCGCACGGTTCCGCCAAGATCCGGGCCGCCCGAATCACCGATTCATAGTTGAGCAGGGGCTCCCCCATGCCCATGAACACCACGCCACGGACCGGATGTTCTGAGTCTGCCTGAATGCGGATGACCTGATCAACGATTTCCCATGCAGATAAATCACGCGCAAAGCCCTGCCGCCCTGTGGCGCAAAACAGGCATCCCATGGCACAGCCAGCCTGGGAGCTGACGCACACGATGTATTTCGGGTCATCGGCTCGATTCAGGATGGGAATGCGCACCGCTTCAAAGGACTCCGGCCCATCCCCTCGAAACAGGTATTTTGCAAACCCGTCACAGGGAGAGACCACCTTGTTGAGCGTGACCAACCGGGGCAGCCTGACCACCCGCCCCACCCGCTCCAATAACTTTCCGGAAACGGCTGGAAGTGATTCTGGGATTTCATCGCGCTTCACCGCCGCCGCTTGGAGTTGCCGCGCCAGATGGAGCGATACCCCCAGAGAAGCCAGCGCGCTGTGCAGCTCTGAGGAGGTTAAATCTTTGAGGTTAACAGGCATGTATCTCGACAATCGCCAATGTTCTGGGTGTTGCGCAACTCATCCAACTACCTCAGACAGCGCTCGACCGCCTTGATGGCATCAATCGCGGAACTCGTGATTCCGCCAGAATAACCGGATCCTTCACCGATAGGGATCAGGTTCTTTACGGCCACGGATTCGTAGTTCTCATTGCGACATATTCGAACGGACGAAGAGGTTCGTGTTTCGGGCGCCAGCAGGACGGCCTGTTCGGAAATGAATAGCGGCTCATCCTGCTTCCATTTCGCAAAGGCGCATAAAAGCTCATCGCCTACAAATTTCGGAAAAAGTGATCTCAAGTCAACAGCCACAACGCCCATTTTACAGGAATTCGCATGGATCCCAACAGAGACCTGCCCGGCTATGAAATCTATGAGATTCTGTGCGGGGACCTTCCACTCACGCCCCGCCGCCTCAAAAGCCTTTTGCTCAATTTCCGCCTGAAACTCAAGTCCGGCAAGGGGATGAGCCGACGGATAATCCTCCGTGTGGCACCGCACCACCAGCGCTGAGTTAGAAAAGGCCGACGCCCGTGCGGCGTAACTCATGCCGTTTAAAACAAGCCGCCCGCTTTCAGACGAGGCATTCACAATCTCACCCCCGGGGCACATACAGAAAGTGGCGACTCCCCTTCCCGTCTTTCGATCGGTGTGATTGAAAGAATAGGTGGCCGCTTCAAGCATTGGGTCATTGTGGTATTTTGCGCCATATCTGACCCGGTTGATGATATCGACCGGATGCTCAATTCGCACCCCGACGGAAATCGACTTCTGCTCAAGCGACACACCCTTTTCATGAAGCATCCGGAAGGTATCCCGGGCAGAATGTCCCACGGCTAGATAGAGGGTTGATACCAGATAGTCTTTCACCCCGTTGATCACAATTCCGGCAACGCTCCCGTCGGATATCCGCACATCTGTCAATCGCGACGAATAATGGATCTCACCGCCATGTTCGAGGATATGATTCCGGATCGAACGGACAATTCCGCACAGGACATCAGTCCCAAGATGCGGTTTGCGGACGACCCGGATGTCTTCAGGGGCGCCAAAGCGAATTAATGTTTCCAAAACCCGGTTGGCATAAGGGGAATTATTGACTCGCGAGAACAATTTCCCATCCGAATAAGATCCCGCCCCACCTTCACCGAACTGGATATTGGACTCGGAATCAAGCGTTCTTTCCCTTATGAATCGCTGGATGTCGCAATCCCGTTCCTCGATCTTTTTCCCCCGCTCAAAGATCAGGGGTTTGATCCCGGCATCGAGAAGTTCCAGAGCGGCGAACATTCCGGCAGGGCCGAATCCGATGATAACAGGTCGTTCCAATGGAATAGTAATGCTCCTCGCCTGAATCTAAATCGTTTTGCAAAACCCGGAACATAATCGGATTTCACCAATTGGACAATAGCATTCCTCAAATCTGACCTTAAAACCAGCCGAGGAAAAAATTTCACAATGCAAAAACAATTTGATAACTTCGCAGCCTTTTGAAGAAAAGGTGAAGTAATATGAAAGCAACACTCAACGACCTGACAATCCGGGACGATCTGATCCGGATTGCGAAACAAAAACGACTGAATGTCACAGGCGGAATGATCCGCCGCACTTCCTCGCGCTTTTGTCTTGGCGTGGAGCATGGCGATTACAATGGCACCGAGTTATTCGGTGTCGGAACCGACCGGTTCATCTGGATGGCCTATAAGCCTAATGGAACGAACCGGTTCCGGCTTTATAGCGACAACTTTCCAGGGGATGGCGTCATCGAGTTCCAGTCCGGAAAGATTCCCCCACCCTGCCACAAGTCGACCGCCGACACCTGGGCCCGATTCGCTTATGGGTGCGACTATATCCTGCGCAAAGCGGGATTTGAACTGAAGGCGGGATTTGATGCGGTTCTGATCGGCAATATCCCCGGTGGCGGCATGTCCCGTTCGGCCTCACTCACGCTAAACCTCCTCCTGACCATGATGGAAGTCAATGGGATCAAGCTCGGCAAAAACCCGATGCAGATCATTGATCTGGCTCAGACGGTTGAAAACGATTACATCGGCTCACCCTGCGGCCAGCTTGACCAAATCATGATCTATTTTGCAAAAGCCGGAATGGGAACCCATTACGACCCCAAAACCCGCGCGATCAAGTACATCCCGCTGGGTAAAGAAGCCTCGGACTTCCGCATCGTTAGTCTCGACACCGCCACCGTGCGGCCCGGCCTTGAAAAATCAACCTACCGGTTGCGCCGGGCGGAATGCGACGCGTTTGCCGCATTGGCCGGAAAGAAATTTGGCTTCACGATGCTGGCGGATGTCCGTGACGACAAGCTTTATCAAAAAATCCTGTCTGCATTCGGCAAAACCCACCCGGATCATTGCGACCGCCTGACTTACATCTACGGTGCCCAGAAACGCTTCTACAAGATGCTCAAGGCCTGGCGGTCCGGAGATATTGAGACCGTGGGTGCGATTTTTCGCGAGGATGGTCTCGGTCTGCGCGATCAGTATAAAATCTCTGGCCCCGAACTCGAGACGATGTGCGACATCGCCCGAACGATCCCTGGTGTTTACGGCGAGCGAATGCTGGGGGGAGGCGATAAAGGAGCCGCAGGCGCCCTTGTGGCCGCCAAGAGCGTCAAGGCACTTCAGGATGCCGTTGCCGTTGCCTATCCCCGTAGTGTCCCGGCTCTGTCCGGGAAATTCGCGGTGCATGCCTTGAAGGTGGTTGACGGAGTGACGGTGTTCGACAGCCTGCTCTAAATCAGCCCGTGGCTGATAAAAACCAACCCTGGCACAGTTACCAGACTGATCAGGGTTGAGCAGAAGATGGAGCTGGCGCTTAATGCACTGTCTCCATCGAACCGTTCCGCAAACATGGTGCAACTGATCGCGACCGGCATAGCGACAATAATCACGGCCGTAATGAATTCTGCTTCCGTCAGACTGATACCACTTACCAGCATTCCTCCCTTCAACAGGAGGATCGTGAGCACGGGCGCAACAAGCAGTCTGGCGGTTGTAACACCGACCAGCGGGCGCCATTGAAAATGGCTTGTCTTGACCATACCGCCCAGTTGCGCACCAGTTGCCAGAAGGGATAAGGGAATCGTCAAATCCCCGATCATTTTCAGGGCACCTATAACCACATCCCCGAAAATCAACAGGCCGGAACTCGACTCGGAATGGCCCAGCCGGGCCGCGCATGGGAAGAACAATGCTACAGCGGCACCGCCCAATGTGGCCCAAATCCCGGCATTCCCGAGAAGCGTGCGCCACGCCGACAGACCCGGTTTGCCCCCCTGAAGAATCCTGATGCCGAATGACCACAGAACAATCTGCGCCCCAAAATTGTTGAGCAACACGAACCGCACCCCCTCAGCACCGTAAAGCGCCTCGGCAATAGGAAGTGGCAGAAAAACCCAATTTGGAATCGCAACGAGAAATGTGAATGTGCGGCGACTCACCGGATTCAATCCGAAAAACGAAACAAACAGACGACCCACTCCGGCGGCCAGAACAATGCTGATCAAGGCGAAGAGAGGCACCCACCACCCCCGACTCAAGGCCGCCGGGCTAACCGTTCCGATCATTTGAACAATAATAAGGCAGGGGAAAGTCAGTTGAACCACAAGGAGGCCAAGGGCCTTCGTCAAGGCAGGAGTCAAATAATCACGGCGGGACGCCCACCCCCCTGCCATCATCACCATGAACATGACGGCGATTTTTAGGAACACAACCTGACTTTGATGCATAACATCACCCCGCAAGCGCGTTTACAACCCGATCCGCAATCGCATCAGGAGTGAGGCCATATTTTTCCATGAGAATGGAGGGGGCCCCCTGGGGCACAAATTCAGTCGGCCACCCGTTTCTAATGACCCGACCGCGATAGCCCTCATCCAAAAGCTTTTCCGCAATCGCCGATCCAAACCCTCCGGAAGCCACGGCATTCTCAATCGTCACAAAGGCACGTGCCAAACTACTTTGAGACAGGATCATCTCCTTGTCGAGCGGAGCGGTAAATCGACCATTTACCACACCGACCGAATACCCTTTTGTAACCAGGATATCCGCTGTGGCAATGGCGAGCGGCAACATATCGCCCAGCGCCCATATCTGGATCTCCCAGCCTGCCCGCAGGACATGCGCACGACCCCGCGGAATTTCCTCGAACTGTTCAGGGGCCACATATCCCGGGCAAGCTCCCCGTGGGTAGCGGATCACGACTGGACGCTTCCACAACAGTGCAGAATAAAGCATGTGCGCCAGTTCAACCCCGTCCGCCGGTTGCATCAGGGTCAGGTTCGGGAAACTGCGCATCATCGCCAGGTCAAAAACGCCATGATGGGTCGGGCCGTCATCCCCCACAATGCCCGCCCGATCCAGGCAAATCACCACGGGCAAATTCTGCAGGCACACATCATGCAGAATGTAATCCATCGCCCGCTGGGAAAAAGTTGAATAAACGGCGAAAACAGGGCTCATCCCCTGGGTTGCCAATCCTGCGGCAAAAACAACCGCATGCTCCTCCGAGATCCCTACATCATGGAAACGGGTTGGGAAACGCGAGGCAAAGGAGGACAAGCCTGTCCCGGTCTGCATGGCCGCCGTGATGGCAACAATGGACGGGTCACGGGCGGCCAACCGCTCCAGCGTGCTTCCGAAAACATGGGAGAAAGAAGGCGCCACGGAAGGCGTACAGGCCAAACCGGACTCAATGTCAAACGAGCCGATGCCATGCCAGCTTTCGGGGCTCTTCTCGGCATATTCATAACCACGCCCCTTCTGAGTGACGACATGCAGGAGTACCGGAACGGCATCATCACTCGCAATCTCAAGCGCGGCAATCAAACGGGGAATATCGTGCCCATCAATCGGGCCGATATACCGGAACCCGAATTCTTCAAACATGACACTTTTCAGGAAAAGATTTTTGATGGACTCTTCGAGACGATAATAGATGCGGCGCAATGTGGTTGACTCTCCCGACAACCGCTTGACCACGCCCTCAATGAAATGCTTCCACCGGTTATAGCGGGGATTTGCCAATAGTTCGCCCAGATATTTCGACACCGCACCAACATTTGCGGAAATGGACATTTCATTGTCGTTCAGAATCACAATGAGGCGTTTTGCGGACGATTCAACGTTATTCAAGGCTTCAAACGACACTCCACACGCCAAGGAGGCATCTCCGACAACAGCCACAATATGCTCATGCCCCCCCTTTTCATCCCGCGCCGCCGCCATGCCCAATGCTGCGGAAAGGGCCGTGCCGGAGTGTCCCGCCCCGAAGGCATCATAAGGGCTCTCCCTGCGGCTCAGGAATCCGGAAATCCCTCCATATTGCCGAAGCGTTTGGAATCGATCCTTGCGCCCCGTCAGGATCTTGTAGGTATAGGCCTGGTGGCTCACATCGAAAAGGATCTTATCCTCAGGTGGGCTGAATACTCTCAAGAGGGCAATTGTCAGCTCTACCGTGCCAAGATTGGACGCCAAATGCCCGCCCGTCTTGCTGACAGTGTCGATGATCAGCGCCCGGATGTCCCCCGATAGTTGATTCAAGTCCTCCTTCACAAGGCCCTTGAGATCCGCCGGCTCATTTACTTTTTCAAGAACGCTACTCATAGCATCAACCCTATTCCCCACTTTTTGATTAGAAAGTTGTTTCAAGTTAGGGGAAGACACCCTTGGAGTCAAGACGTGGCGAACCCTTCCAGATGAGGATTGTGGATTCAGTCTGTGTTTGTTTTAATAAGTCAAATGAACATTCTTCTGCTCGCTCCCCATCCCTTCTATCAGGAACGTGGAACCCCCATCGCGGTCAACCTTTTGCTGAAGGCACTTTCTCGACTGGGACACACCGTGGATGTATTGACTTATCATGAAGGGAACGATGTCACTTACCCGAATGTGACGATTCATCGCATCACCCCTCCTCCATTTACGAGGAATGTGCCGCCAGGGCCTTCGCTCAAAAAGATCCTCTGCGACCTGTATATGCTTCCCAAAGCCCTCGCCATGGCGCGTCGCAAACCCTATGACCTCGTTCATGCCATTGAAGAGTCGGTTTACATGGCTATGCTGATCCGGCACCGGCGGGGGATTCCCTATTTTTATGACATGGATTCTTCACTTGCCCGCCAGATCGCTGAAAAGTTTTCATTTTTAGGGTTTTTGTTGCCGATCATGACGCGCACGGAACGCGCCGCAATCCGGGGTGCCCTGACAGTGGTTCCGGTCTGTGATGCCCTCGCTCGAATTGCAAAAAAGGATGGGGCTGCCAGAGTTGTGCTACTGCGGGATATTTCCTTACTATCTCCCGCTTCACCGGAAGACCTTGAGCGCGTCAGGAAATTGGTGCCCCGGCATGAATCCCTGTGCTTCATGTATGTCGGCAATCTCGAGGTCTACCAGGGCGTCGACCTCATGCTGAACAGTTTTTCTGAATTTTTGAAAGCCGGAAACAAGGCCCGACTCGTTATCGCCGGGGGCCAGGAAGCAGACATCCTACGTTACCGGGCGAAAACCGAAAAACTGGGCATCGACGAAAACACCCTGTTTCTTGGCCCCCAACCCGTCAGTCGCATGTCAGCTCTTTTTGAAGTCGCCGATGTCCTGATCTCCCCCCGCATTACGGGAAATAACACGCCCATGAAAATTTATTCCTATCTGGCGTCAGGAAAAGCGATTCTCGCCACAGCGCTTCCGACCCATACCCAGGTACTCACCCCCGAGGTTGCCCTGCTCGTTCCGCCCGACATTCGAAGTTTTGCCGGGGCCATGAAAACTCTGGCCGAAGATAAAGCCGTTCGTTTGAAAGTAGGCGCCCAGGCACAGAAACTGGCACAGACTTGTCACTCCCAGGAGTCCTTCCAGAAAGCCGTCGAAGAGCTTTACGCCGGAATGCCAGAGGCCTTAACCTGATTGTTATATTTACTTTAATTTTTAGCATGAACATGGTAGTTATCCGCTCCATGTGAACGGTATGACTCAATCCACTCCATCTATAACGCCCGGCATCAACGGGAATTCCCTCGAATCCCTCCTGTTGCGCCATTTTGGATTCCCAGCCTTCCAACCGGGACAACGGGAACCGATTGAATCCGTGCTCAACGGAGGGGATTCCATTGTTGTCATGCCGACAGGTGCCGGAAAATCACTCTGCTTTCAACTTCCGGCCATGGCACTGAAGGGGATAACCGTTGTAATCTCGCCGCTTATCTCTTTAATGAAGGATCAGGTGGACGGCCTGGCGGAACGCGGTCTGCCAGCAACAAGTCTGAACTCGTCGCTCACAACGTCCGAGGTTTCCGAGCGGGTGGCTGACCTGCGAAGCGGAAAAACACGCCTGGTCTATGTGGCGCCCGAACGGTTCAGAAATAAGGGGTTTCAATCGCTTCTGGCGGAGCTGAATGTTTCCCTCCTAGCCATTGACGAGGCGCATTGTATCAGCCAGTGGGGTCACGATTTCCGCCCGGACTACATCCGCCTTGGTGCCGTTGTCAAAGCACTGCCGAATGCCCGAATTATGGCACTGACCGCTACGGCGACGCAGGAAGTCCGGGACGACATCGCCAAGCAGCTGGGATTGGGTCAGGCAGGCCGACCAGTTCCGACAGTGTTCGTCAGTGGGTTTCGTCGCGACAACCTCCGCCTGGTGGTTAGCCACATTTCGACACATGGCCAGAAAATGGATCGGATTGCGAAAATCCTGGCCACTTTCAAAACCGGCATCGTCTATTGCAGCACCCGGAAACAGGTTGAACGGGTCGGCGTGATGCTGGAAGAGGCGCGTATCAAACATCTGATTTATCACGCCGGCTTGAATGACGAACAACGCCGCCGGGCGCAGGAACGGTTTATGGGTGGGGAATTCCCGATTGTGGTCGCCACCAATGCGTTCGGCATGGGTGTGGATCGTTCCGACCTGCGCTTTGTCATCCATTGGGATGTACCCGGCAGTATCGAGGCCTATTATCAGGAAGTCGGACGCGCAGGCCGGGATGGAAAGCTGTCACACTGCGAGTTGCTTTACAATTACGCAGATGTCCGGACCCAGGAATTTTTCCTAGATGGCTCCAATCCCGATCCTTCCATCATCCTGAGTGTCTGGGATGAGGTGCGGGCAATTTTGTCAAAAGGGCCTCAAGCATGTTCCCTGGAGGAATGGGGTGGACGAATTCTTTCCACGACCAATAAAATCACCGTGCATACCTGCATGGGGCTTTATGAGCGCTGCGGTCTGGTCGAACGGGAAATTCAGGCAGGCTCCCGTTGTTATACCACGTCACTCATCGCAGGCGGCGACCTCAAGCGACTTCGCGACATGCTGCCGACCCTTGAGGAAAAGCGGCGGCGGGATATGAAGAAGTTGGATCTGATGTTGCGTTACACAAACACCCACCAGTGCCGACATCAATTTATCCTCGATTATTTCGGAGAAAAGGAAGGCCTCGCTGGTGCCTGTGGTTGTTGCGACCATTGTGGATTAGATCCTGCCGTCCGGCCCCGCCCCCCCACCGAGGAGGAATGGCCGCTGATCCAGAAGTTATTGAGTTGCGTCGGGCGAATGGATGGACGATTTGGAAAGAATACCATTCTTGCCGTTGTCTCTGGCTCGAAGGCGAAGGACATCCTTGAGCGCGACCTGGATAAAGTCCCCACCTACGGCGCATTGTCCGGAATCCCGATCGAAACTCTGAAAGCGTTATTTGATGAACTGGTGAAGGCCAAAACGATCCTGCTAAGTGCTGATCAGTATGCCGTCGCCAGCCTGAGCCCACTTGGTCGCGAAGTGGTGTGGCGCCGTCAGTCAATCACCCTGAAATGGCCTACGCCACATTCTCAGCGTCCGAGTCCGGTGCCCGTTATGTCACCTCGAACCCAGAAGAATTCTAAAAAACCCCTGCGAGGCGCCCCTCTTCCTGATACCGACCGGGTTCTCTCGGCTATCGAAGAAAATATTTTTCAGGAACTCAAGGACTGGAGACAGGAGGAGGCTGCGGCACAGGGAGTCCCGGCCTACATCGTCTTCGGGAACAAAACCCTGAAGGCCATCGCTATTATGAGGCCAAACACGTATTCAGAACTCGAAAAAGTAATCGGAGTGGGACCCGCTAAGCTTGAAGCCTACGGCGATGACATACTTAAACTCATCAAACAACTGGATTGTGGATAAAGGGATCAACACCATGCTGGGATATCATTTTCTTGCTGAAAGTAATTTTTTCAAAGATCTCTCGCGCGACACGCTGAAGGCATTAGCCACGATTGCCGGTATGAAAGAATTGAAGAAGCGGGACATCCTGTTCCGTGAGGGTGAAGTCGGACGGGCCATCTATCTGCTCAAGCGGGGGGCCATTCAGCTCCATAAAGCCACTCCGGATGGCAATGAGGTTGTCATCAAGATCGTCCAGCCCAGCGAAGTCTTTGCAGAAGTCGTCCTGTTTGAGCGCGAAAGTTACCCGGTCACCGCCGTGGCGCTTTCATCAAGCGACGTGATTGTCTTTCCCCGCGCCGAAGTGCATCAGCTGTTGAATACGCTTTCTTTCCGGAACGACTTTATCGCCATGCTGATGCGCAAACAGCGCTATCTGGCAGAACGCATTGTCCAGCAACAGGCCCATGACGTGGAAGGCAGGCTTCTCTGGTTCCTGAAGGAACAGTTCGGGAGCCAGAAGGTCGTCACCCTTCCCTTCTCAAAGAAGGATCTGGCTGCGGCTATCGGAACCACCCCAGAAACCCTGTCGCGACTGATTTTAAAGCTGAGGAAACGAAAAGTTCTGAGTTGGACCGGAAAAACAATCACGCGTCAGAAAATTTAGATAAACGCGGTCGCAGAGGAGCCATGCACACTTTGAAATGTCAGGGAACCCCCTGCCAGCATGGAAATACCCGAGATCCCTCGCTGTTTTAACAGGCGATAGGCCAGATAACTTCGGAATCCGACCTTGCAGTAAACGAAAACCGGCTTATCACGGGGAATCTTGTCCAGATTCGATCGCAATTTCCCTAGTGGAATATTGAATGCCCCGGGAATGTGCCAATGTTCAAATTCCTGCGGGCTTCGAACATCCAAGATCGCCCCGCGAACGGTTTTGTCGGGGAAGTCCTCCGCATACCATAAGTCCAAATCACCGTTCAGAAGATTGGCACCAATAAAACCGGACATATTGATCGGATCTTTGGCAGACCCATAGGGCGGAGCATAGGCCAACTCCAGATGTTGAAGATCGGCAATACTCATGCCTGCCCGGATGGCTGTGGCAAAGACATCCAGGCGTTTATCTACACCATCGTACCCGACAACCTGGGCGCCGAGAAGTTTTCCTGAGCCAGGCTCAAACAGCACCTTGATGTGCAAAGGTTCCGATCCAGGGTAATAACCGGCATGTCCGGCAGAATGCAGATAAATCTTCAAGAACGCCCGGCCCGCTTTTTTGAGCGTTTTTTCTGAAGCCCCGGTGCCCCCACCCGTCATGTCGAACACCTTGACGATGGCTGTGCCCTGAGTTGAACTGTAGGAAGTATCCCGCCCGCAGATATTCTCTCCTACAATCCGACCCTGCCTATTGGCTGGCCCGGCGAGTGGAATGAGAGCCGGAAGGCCGGTAATGGTGTCCACCACTTCAATGGCATCCCCAGCGGCATACACATCTGGATCCGATGTGCGCAGATGATCATCCACTTGGATGCCGCCACGAGACCCAAGGGC
>JBAXMJ010000002.1:0-77151 GCA_037134355.1 bacterium
TATCGCGATCGTCACTACGACGACGGTCACACCGCCTCCGCCCACGCCTCCGCCGGTAACCCTGGCACCCGGGGCCTACCAACTACCGCCCCTGTCGCTTCTAACGGAAGTTCCGACCAACCGGCAGGGTCCGGTTCAGGGGGATACCGATGCGACCGGCCGCATCATTATTCAAACTCTTGAGGAGTTCGGGATCAAGACGGAACTCAAGACGGTGGAGTGCGGTCCATCCGTGACTCGTTTTGAATTGATTCCCGCGCCCGGCGTGAAGGTCGAGCGGATCGCCGGCCTCAGCAACAATCTTGCGCTTTCGCTCAAGGCCAACAGTGTCCGTGTGCAGGCGCCCATTCCCGGAAAGGGAACTGTGGGAATCGAGGTGCCCAATAGCGCCACCAGTATTGTCTACCTGCGCGAAATGTTGGAAGGCTCCCACTGGCATCCGTCCCGCATGGAAATTCCTATTGTTCTGGGTAAGGATGTGGGCGGGAACGATCTGATCACGGATCTCGCGAGCATGCCGCATCTGCTCGTCGCCGGTGCCACCGGATCCGGAAAAACCGTTTGCATGAATTCCATCCTGGCCGGTTTGTTCATGTCGCGCTCACCCGATCAACTCCAGTTAATGCTGATCGATCCCAAGATCGTTGAATTCTCGGTGTACAACCACCTTCCGCACCTGCTGGGAGCGCGAAACGAGGTCATTACCGACCCGAAGCGTGTTGCCGGTGCCTTGCGCTGGGCTATCACCGAAATGGAACGCCGATACCGGATTATGGCCAAGGCCGGGGTTAGGAATATCAAGAGCTACAACTCACGCCCCGTAGAGAAACAAGCCAGTTTATTTGGGGAAGGTGAGGAAACATCGAAGTTGCCTGACCGGTTGAGCTATATCGTCATCATCGTGGACGAACTCGCGGACCTGATGATGACGGCCCAGGCCGAAATCGAAAATTATATTGCGCGACTTGCCCAGCTGTCCCGTGCGGTCGGTATTCATATGATTCTGGCCACGCAGCGACCCTCAGTGGATGTCATCACCGGAACCATCAAGGCGAACTTCCCCGCGCGTATCGCCTTTCAGGTGGCGCAGAAAAATGACAGTCGCACCATTCTTGACGCGAACGGTGCCGATAAGCTCATGGGGCGCGGGGATATGCTTTTCCTGCCGCCCGGTGCCAGTAAACTGATTCGTGCCCAGGGCGCTTTGGTCTCGGATGAGGATATCCGGAAAATCGTGGACTTCATCAAGAAGCAGTGCCCGATGGAGATCGACGAACCTGCCGCTGCCGGAAACGCCACGAAGAAAACGGAGTCGACCCGGAGTGGCGCCGCAACGATGCCTGTTCCTGAGGCGAAGCCTGCCGCCAGTTTTGATGAGATGCTCGCCAAGGGCGGGGATGATGCCGAGGATGACCAGCTTATTGAAATGGCCGTGCAGATCATCCGGGAAACCCAGCGGGCTTCAACCTCCTCCCTGCAGCGCCGGTTGCGAATCGGGTATACCCGGGCCGCCCGGATCATGGATGTTCTGGAGGAGCGCGGTATGGTCGGCCCGGCCCGAGGATCCGATCCGCGCGAGATCCTCATTGATATGGATGGGCAGATGCCCGAGAATTCCAGCGAAGAACAGGAAGAAAAACCATGAGTGAATTGCTTACCCCAAAAACTCCCGGAGCCATGTTACGGGCTGCACGCGAAAACCACCGGTACAGTATTGCCGATGTGGTGGAGGCGACCCGGATCAAAGCCCACATCATTCAAGCGCTGGAGAATGATGATTACAGCGACATTCCTGCACCGCTTTATGGAAAAGGGTTTATTAAACTCTATGCCGAACTGGTGGGGCTCGATCCCGCTCCCCTGATCCGGCTCTACCTCAGCCAGTACGCACGCTCCGTCCGGCCCACGCTGAAAACAGAAATCCCGGCGCCCGCCACAATGAATGACGGCCTTCCGGCGCCGTCTCCCCTGGCACGGTTCCGGGAGACCAGTGGCTCGGCTCTGACACATATTCTAAATTCCGTGGTGACGACCGCCCAGGACACCCTCCAGACTTTTGTTGAGGCCGGAGCGCGGTATCAGGCGTCCCGGCAGGAGGCACCGAGAAGCCAGTCCCGGCTGTCCTCGACCCGTCGTGATTATTCGGAACCGGCACCGCTTCCGATCGGGCGTTATGCCGCCATCGCGTTTGCCGTCCTCGTGGTGGCCATTCTGGTGGCCAGCGGAATCTCCTTCCTTTCGGGGCCGAAAACACCGGTTGCCTCCGCGACCATTGCTCCGGTTCCTGTAAAAAAGATCACCGGCTCGCGGTCCCTGCGCCTGGCGGAGCCGCCCCCGTCGCCCTATATCAAACTGAAATAGTGGCGGGGTGGTATGACGCGACACTCCATGCTTTCCGTCGGCTTCATTAGTCTGGGGTGCGCCAAGAATCTGGTTGATTCCGAGCACATGGCGTCTGTTCTCCGCGCGGAAGGAATTGCCCTGGCGCGTTCTCCCGAGGAAGCGGATGTGATCCTGGTGAACACCTGCGGGTTCATTGGCGACGCCAAGGAGGAGTCGGTGGATGCTATCTTGCGGGCGTGCCAGCTGAAGCAATCCGGGGGATGCCGGGCCGTTATTGTGGCCGGTTGTCTCATCCAGCGCTACCAGGCGGAGCTTCAACGCGCCATGCCCGAGGTTGATGCCTTTATCGGGCTTGATCAACTTGCGGAGATCGGGAGCGTGGTTCGGAAGTTGGGACAAGGCGAGAGCGGTATTCTCAATGTTTCCGCCGTGTCGCGGAAAGTGTTCAGTCCGTTGCCCTCCCGAATAATCCTCACGGGCGGTCCTTTTGCGTATCTGAAGATTGCCGAGGGCTGTAATCACCAGTGCGCCTTTTGTGCCATTCCAGCTATCCGTGGGCGCTATCGATCCCGGGGGATGGACGACATTGTGAAAGAGGCCGAAACTCTGCTAGGGCAGGGGATTCGCGAGTTGAATTTGATTTCCCAGGATACGACGCGCTATGGGTTCGACAGAAAGGACGGGGCAACTCTGACTGGCCTGTTACGTCGGCTCGGGAAGTTAGGTGGAAATTTCTGGATCCGGTTGCTTTACGGGCATCCGGCCTATTTGAGCGATGAGTTGCTAGCCACGATGGGTGAGGTATCGCAGGTCTGCCGCTATCTGGATATTCCGATCCAGCACGCCCAGGCAGATGTGCTTCGTGCCATGATCCGGCCGGGCGGGGTCGAGGCGGTGCGTCAATTTCCAGCGAGGGCTCGGGCCCGGTTACCCGGTGTAGTCTTGCGAACCACGTGTCTGGTCGGATTTCCCGGTGAGACGACGACGCAATTTAATGAATTGGTCCGGTTTGTCAGGGCAACCGAATTCGACCATCTCGGTGTTTTTGCCTATTCCCCGGAGGAATCCACGGCCGCCGCAAAATTGCCCCGTCAGGTTTCGTCCGCCACCGCGCAACGCAGGCGGGACAAACTCATGGCCATTCAGCAGGAAATTGCCTTTCGGAAAGCCCGCGAGCAGCGCGGTCGCGAGGATGAAGCACTGCTCATCCGTCCGCTCCCGAATACACAGTGGGAGGCTCGTTCCCGTGGCCAGGCTCCCGAGGTGGACGGCATCACGCAGGTTAAGGGAGTGTCAGCTAAAGCCAAGCCCGGTACCCTGGTCAAAATCTTGTACACCGGCGCCACCGGCTATGACTTGAAGGCTCGAATCCACACCTAGCACGCGGCTCCACCGCTCAAAAAAGCCAATGCTAAACGGGTTGTGCAAGCTAACCTGCTAGTTGACGGGAAGAAGAAAAAGAGAAATCAGGCTTCGAAGGTGGAGGAGCCGGAGGTAGTCAAAGCATTCATGACGCCATCAACATTTCTTAGAAAGACAGGCAGGTAGGCCTCTGCGAGATATCCTTTATCGTCCTCGATAGCGAAGTCTACTCCGCAACTCTGAAGGTCGTCATTTGCCGCCTGCATGGCCTTCCTCATTTTCGAAGAGAACACGTAGACATCAGCGCGGGACTCGTCCAACGCCCACACCTCTCGCCAGATGGTTGTCAGCCCACGGGTCAGAGACTGCCAGTTCACCCACTGGGAAATGACCGACCGCTCCGGTAGCAGGACGGAAGGCCACTTTTCGCGTTCAGCCCTGTAGTGCTTGGTTCGGCCGGCTGCGTGAACGGTAACCATGCCTGCCTCTGCCATACCGGCCAGCACTTCCGTCACACGCATATGGTTGTAGCCCAGGATCTCGGCAATGCGGCGGGCATACCCGCCATCTGTTGTGACCAGATAAGTCATCACGTCTGCACGGATACCGATACCGAATACCGCGCGACTCTTGAACATGATGTTCAGTGGATCCTTCATATTCACCGCTTTGGTCATCCCCCGCGACCGTATCGGCCCCCGCAGAAGGCCGTATTGAGTGAAGTGAGTTTCGGGCGGTTCGGTGGTTCCCGCAGAAACTCCTGACTGCGCGCCGAACAGAGCTTCACCGCGCTTCTGTTCGGTGGCGACCATATGGCGCGCCAGGCCTCGCCATTTCATGGACTTGTCCTTATCGGAGAGCCATGAGGCGATTGCGCCGATGGCAGCCATGTCACCGACCTTGTTTTGTTTCACAATGGTGGTGAGCCGCTGGGTGTTGATCCATCGCCCGTTCGTGACGAGCCAGTCAAGGACTTCATCGAACATGCGGGCATCGTGGCGAGCCACTTCGGTCGTAAACGCCAGAAGGGGTTCCGGGTCGATCACCCACTGGCTTTTCAGGGTCGTGGAACCAGCCACTCCGATCTGACACCATTGGCCCCAGACAAAGTTAAGCACTCTCTCCGAGAACTCATTCCGGAATGTCGTTACTGATGTTGTCATATCCCAGCGCCTCCACTGCACGCCTCACGTTTTCTCGAAATCTCGGTGACGTTCTACGATCAAGTAACCACGCCACGGCCGTACGAATCTCTTCCGTCGTGGGCTTAATGCGGGTTACCAGATCTTCCAGATGTCTGGGCTCAGCCTTCGGATCAGCAGCGGCCAAAAGTTTGAGATGTACCTGATCCAGTCGGCTCACAAAGTTGACCGTCAGCGACGGCCCGTACTCCCGCCGCTCCCATCGTTCCGTCATCCCAGGGGGCGCACCGTATACTTCGAGGACATCCTTTGGTCCCATATTGAGCCAGTCATCTTCCAGACCGAGGTCCCGTCCGACCTCTGCAACAACATCGCGGAACTCCTTTGGCAACGGCAGATCATGCAGAAGTCTGATGCCGTTCGCCGTATCCACCACAGTCGCCAGCACGTCGACGTCTCGCGTGGTTCGGCTGGCGATATTGAGTACGTTCAATGCACTGCCGCCGCAAACGACCAAGGAGATCGGCTCGGCGTAGTCGTACAGGAGCCGCTTTCCAAGCCGTTGCAGCGCGCCTTGAATATCGTCTGCATTTCTAAAACTCATGTTTGCAATATAGCATACAGTACGTATGCTACAAAGAAATATATTGAAAGGCTTTTTGAGTTACCTTCGCTGTTAGTATCGCCCAGAACCCTAGTCGATATTCAGTCTGTGGAGCCACCTGCTAGGACTTGAAGGCGAAAATTCACACGTAACCACGCGGCACAGCCTCTCAAAAAAACCAATGCTAAACGGGTTATGCAAGATGCCCAGGGGTTCCTCGCAATTTCTGGGATCCCTCCTGCGATTCTGGCTGATCAGTCCTTCACGGAATCAGTTCTTGGTACAGGGTCTGGTAACGCGTGATGGTGGTTGCCAACGCAAAAGTCGATTTGACTCGCGAAAGTGCCCGTTCGCCACAGGCTTTTCGGAACGGTTCGTCATTCAGCAAGCGTTGCATCGCGGCGGCCAAGGCTTGGTCATCACCGGGTTGCACATTCAACCCCTCGATGCCGTCACGAACGATTTCAGAAGGGCCGCCAACATTGCTGACGATTGCGGGTACCCCTTGGGCCATAGCCTCCAACACGGCTTTGCATAAGCCCTCCTGCTCATTGGATGGCATCACCATGACCTCGCATGCACCCAGTAATGAGGGGGCATCCTGTTGCTCGCCAACAAAATGTATACGTCGACAGCAGGCTGGATCCTTACGGAGTCGCTCGAGGGCTGGATCGCAGATTTCACCGATGAAGAGCAGGTGGATGCCCGGGTCGTCCGGTAGCCGTTGGAATGCTTCGACTAGCGTTGGCCCCATTTTCCAGTCGCGCCAGCGGGCGGCTGTGCCGACCAGCCGCACACCGGGCGGAAGCCCGAGTTCGAGCAACCGCTCAGCCGTTGCGGGACGGTACCAGGCCGGATCGTGGCCTTTGTAGATGGTTACCAGTTTTTCGGCTGGATATCCGTACTGCTCCATCGCGGTTCGAACTGTGCTGGACAAGCAGGCGATCCGGCTCACGTCGCACTGTCGGTACAGGCGGCGAGAGCGCCAGGAAACAAATGGCGCCCCACGATAGATAATCGATGATACCGTCTTTATCTGAAGAGATCGCCATGTCTCATAAAGTGCCGCATTGTCAAATGCATGTACGATGTCAGGCTGAATCCCAGCAAGAAGCTCCCGTAGTTTCCGGCGCTTGGGTGACCACAAGGCTCGCGACCAGGTCCAGACGTGAACCGGAATGCCGGCAACCTCCAAGATCGATGCGTAGCGCCGACTTGGCCCAACGATAACGATTGCTTCAACGCCCGTGCGGGCCAGCTCCGCAATCATGTGCGCTTCGGGTTTGTCCAGTTGTGTTGCGACAAAGAGCACTCGCCGACTTCTGCCGCTACTACTTGCGGAATAGTGCTTTTCAGGAGACGGGGGCACACAGTCCTCACGAAAAGCATGAATAGGGTCTTTCATTGGAGGGTACTGTGTAAAAATAGGGGAGCGATGTCAAACCCGACCTCAACCTGGCACATCATGGATCCCGTGCGGTTCCGGAAGGATCTGGGCGTGACAATCCAATCGCTCGGCTGGCGGTCCGGCGGACGGTACCTGCCCAACCAGGACGACAT
This sequence comes from bacterium, assembly GCA_037134355.1. Lineage (GTDB taxonomy): Bacteria > Verrucomicrobiota > Kiritimatiellia > CAIKKV01 > CAITUY01 > JAABPW01. Next base: position 7,012 of record JBAXMJ010000002.1, read on the forward strand.
GTCCTCCGTCGCCTTCTGGTACCAGAGCGAACCTCATTTGGCGTTCCCGAAACTGCCGGACCGTGATCAGTTGGAAATTATCTGATGAGCTGAGATCGCTCTCCACGTCTAATTTTCCCCGTGTCTTCTTTGGGTCTGATGTTACTCGTCAAAAACCACAACTTCATGGATTTCGAGACGAGGCACCGTCACAACCGCCAGCCCGTTTTCGTAACCTACGGGAAGTGTTTTACCGGAGGGTTGCAGAGTTGCCTTCTTCGGGGCCTTGTCAACACGAAGCGCAACGGAGATGGGGCCGAGAGCCGGAATCTCGTCATAGGTGTAGACGTTGGCGTCGGCATGCGGTCCGGCAACATTGGTAAGATTGATAGCGATCTTGCCATTGATGCGGTTGGCCATGACTTCCACATAGCCCGAGCCGGTTACTTCGACAAAAGGCTTGGGGAACAGCTCGCGCACGAGGCCGTTGAGGAATTTACGCGAAGTCGCGGTTCTGCCATTCAGGTAACGCTCGCCCAGGTTAACATAGGTTGCTGCGATTTTCCCCTTGCCCAGCTTCGCAATGGACGCTGCGGGCTGCGGAAAGCCACCCTTTTCCTTGCGCTGGTTCCAGGCTTTCGGATTGCTGTCGTTTTCGCCGTAAAGCATTCCGAATGCCTTGGCGCCCTTGCCTAGTTTCACTTCTTGCGACACGGCATCGAGCCCCGTCAGCCAACCATCGAACTCAAGCCACTGCGGGCGCTTTGTCGGCTCGCCAACAAGCGTGACGCCGAGTTCTTTTGTGAAGAGAGCCGCAGGCTTCGGCCCGACGAGAAGAAGGTTGCCCCCCTTCTTGACATAATCCAGAAGCTCTTTCTGGAACGCAGACTCAAGGTATTCCCAGTCGGGGATGACGATGAGGGGATACTCCTGCATACGCCCTTCGAGGTGATGCTCCATGACGATCTCAACGGAATTCTGCGAATCGAGAAGATTGCGCAGGACGCCGCTCAGTTCAACGAGTTCGCCGCCCCATGGGCCATACAGGCGCGTGGATTTGCGGTAAAAGGCCTTGCCGGAGTAAAGAAGGGCAACCTGCGGAATGGCCTTGGAGTGATGGCACCATTTCTGGCGTGCGCGGCAAAACTCAGCCACTTCGGCCATCAATTTCATCTGCCACTCGCAGATAGATCCATCGCGCTTCTGTGTGAAATATGCCTGGAATCCGCCGCCGACAGAAAGCACAGCCGCTGCTTCCTGCATCATCTGAACAGGCTGTTTCGTCCCGTAGCAGCGCTCGCCCCATTTGGCGCTGAAACTCCATGCCATCAGGTCCCACGGCTTGCCTTGAAGAGCCATGCAGCGCGCTTCCCAGGCGGCATTGTGAATGCTGTTCTGCATGGGATAATCACCCGAAATAAAATCGACGGGAATGGTGGCCGGCTCAGGTGTAAAAGACGAGTAGCACCAGTTGGAGGCTACCTGAAAGTTGGGATTATGCTTGTGGATTTCCTCGACGTAATGATTGAGGTAGCGCATGAATCCCCTGCGGCAGAACTCTGTGTATTCGAAGAAGTAGGGATCGCCCGGTTTCTTGGGAATTGTCGTGATGCCTGTTTCCTTTTTGAAAGCAGCGACGGCGCGCTTGCTCCAGTCCTGGCAGGTGGCCCAGCACTCGCCGTCGACCCATACGCCGTCGACTCCATAAACATCCGACAGTTCCTTGAACTGGGGGATAAGGAGTTCATCAACATAGGGACCGAAGACAGAAGTGTTGTTGGGATCTTTCCCCCCTTTTTCGTTCACCAGCGCCCAATCTGGATGCTCTTTAAGGGCCTTTGTGTCCCACACGCCCGAATAGTGCATGTAGAGCGCGACGCCATTCTCAGCCGTTACATCGCGCCATATGCGAAGCGGATCCTTGGCGAAGCCGGGGGCAGGATTGCCGACCTTGGTGGGATAGCTCGAAAAGCCCGGATGGCCTTTGCAGTCGCATTGCACGTAGTCGGGCTTGGCGGCTTTGATAATGGTTTCGACCATTTCGCGTGAAACGTTCTTGCCAACATCCTTGCAATCTTCGCCGGCATGAAAGTCGAAGTGGATGCCGAGGAAACTGTCTGCTCTCTTGAGCCGTGGTGGGTACTGCTTGACCTCTTTTTTCTTTGCCATGAATCTCTGCCTCCAGGAATGGGGTAAATTGCGCATGGGCGCGTGAAAATCCGTTATTACTGATAAAACGCACGACACTATGGAATATCGCTTTGCGTTGTTCAAGAAGAATGAGACAAGCGTTTCCCTAGCGTTTCCCTATTGCCGAACGAGAAGATCCACCGCAATTTTGAGGTCTTCAGTCCGTGCGACTTTATTTAATCCGTTAATCCTTTAATCAAGTGAATCATGGTTCAGAAGTATTTTACTACCTTCCCACCAACCGTAGCCACCACAATTCCTTCGCCATCAACATGCAGTGTCGGTTTGCCGGTATCTATCTGCAGTTCTGCTGCAGGTCCGTCGCTTTCCAATATGGCATCGCCAACCTGGATTCTACCGGGTCCGAGTAGAACTAATTGGATGTTGCCGTTGCGGCGAATTACGGCTCCGGCGCAGCCGGCGAAGGACCAGGCTTCGTCGTTTACTGCTACCGGGACGCGTCCCATTACCACGCGGTCGTCAATGTCTGCGCCGGTTATATGTGCGCCGACGGTGCGTCCGAGGGCAATTATCGGGGTTGCCGCCAGTGGCTGCGCCCCGGGGGGCAGCGGGCGCATTACCGCCAGCCAGTCGGTGGCTCCCAAGCCGTCTATCGACAGGTGGCGCTGGGCAACGGTGTCTTTTGCTTTCAGGTGGTATTCTAGCATGGTTACGTTTTCTACTCGCCACGGGCGGTCGCCGCCGGCGGGGAGCAGCAGTTGCAGGTCGGTGCCGAATCTGCCGCGGAATAATAGCCCGTTTGCCGGGTCGCCGGATTCGTCGTGTGCCATCACCTGCAGGTGCCATTGATGCTGGATGTCGGCTTCAATATCCAGCCGATCCCACATCACCACGTATTCGTCCTTCACCCACAGCCAGGCGCGGGCTGCCGCCGGGCGCTGAATGCGCGCGCGGCGAAATGCTTCTTCAACCAGTTCGTGATTGCAGAGATCATTTAAAAATATCGGGTCGCTGGGTTTCAGCACTATCGGGAATGCACCCTGCTGGTAATCCACCGTGGGCAGGGTGGCGAATCTTTCAATCCGTCCCGGTGCTGGCGGCATCCGGGAGGCATGATAACTGATGGTGCTGTGGCGCCAGGTATCGCCTGCCTCGCCGCCGTCGTATACCAGTGGTTTGCCATCTGCAACCAGGATGAATGAACCCTCGCTGCGGTGGTATCGATACCCGCCGGGTCCGAGTTTTGCCATCAGCATGAATTCGTTGGGTTGTCCCTGATTGCCGCGGAATACTCCGCCGAAACCTTCCAGCCGGCGACTGGGCAGCATCGGTGTCGTTGCCGGTGCAATATCATCCGGGGTCAGTTGTGCAAGCAATGATGGAATACTGCCGTGATAGGCGCCATCCTGCCCGCCTTCCTGCCAAGCCCACAGCAATGCATTCGCCAGTTCTGGTTCGGCTTTACGCAGCCAGCGGCCAACAATGGCGCTGATCTCCGGAATCCAGGGACCAAGATGGGCGTGATCTCCCACCGGCACCAATCGGCGAACTTTTGAAAGCTTGCTGTATTCATCGTAACTGCATCCATCGCGCATAATGTCGTAGGATTCCGGCATTTTTGGAGTCAATACATTTAACAGCCAGCCGACGAAATCGGTTAAGCGGGGAACTGAAGCCAGGTCAAGCAGGCCGCGTTCTGCCAGATGGCACGCTAACAGCATTCGGCAGCGCAGGGATTGCAGGTAATAACATGCCGGGTTTTCGTACCATTTGCCGCTGCCGGGGGTGCAATACGCGCCTAAGGCGGCACCGAGACGGTTAACGGAATGGGTGACCATTACTTTTGCGGTAGGATTATCTGGGAAACAGAGTCCGATAGTGCCGACGGCATCTATCCGGTCAGCTTCAAAATTGGCATTGCGTCCGCCATACCGCCAGTTCATCATGTCCGGGCTTAAAAACATTTCTCCAGCCATTAACAGGCATGCGCGCATTTCGCCTTCCTGCTCATCGGTAAATACGCCGCTGGAAACGATGGCATCATAAGCCTCCGCCTGCGGTGCCCAGCATCTTCCGCCGACCGGTGACCATACATCGTTATTCTCGCGTGATAACAGCAAACTGCGCACCTGTTCCGGCATTTGGGTTCCGAGTTGTCTCGCTATCAGCCAGCCGGTCGCGGGATCGCCGGTTACCAGGAAGTTCAGCGTATCTGCCCCATGGGCTACCTTGCCGGTACGCACTTTATACCCGCTGTTACTCACTTTTTTCCATAGTTTCTTCATCGCTGGATGCTTGATATTTTCGCGGATGGCTGGTAATTTATCGCGTTTTGCCAACAGGCAGGGGCGATAACTGCGATCTTCTTCATCAAGCTGCCATTGTCTCAGGTCATCCAGGCGCGGAAATGATGTTTTGTGGCGAACGTGGTAAATCTCTTTGCGCGGTCCGTCGCCGCGAGCGAAATCTGATGCCAGCAATCCCCAATGGCGTTCGCCGGCGAAGCGGGGGAATGATATTTCCAATTTGCCGTCGGCAGTGCTGTTAACGGTTATCATAGATATCGTTGAGCCGACCATTTCGGGGTAGGGCCAGTCCAATTCATGCCCGCCCGGCGGTGGTCCGGCGGCGATGGCGGCAAATGCGTGGTCAATCCACTGGCCGCGATTGCGGGTGAAAACTGATACCTGATCGTGACTTTTCAGCCCATCGAAAGATGCCGACCAGCCGAATCCCGCCGGTGGAATCCACCAGGGTACGCTTTCCTGCAGGCGCGCCAATTCTTTGTCGGTATCAACCAGGGTATGCCAATGCGGGGTTTCGCCTTCTGCAGTCCAATGCAGGTAGCCGCGTCCGCCGCGGAAATCTTCCATTCCCATGATCATGATCGCACCCGGTATCGCCTCCCCGCGTTCGCTGATCAGCAGGTATTCTTCGCCGGCGTGTGCGGTAAGGGTGAATGAACAACGCTCAAGGGTGGGGAACAGGTAAGAAATTTCTACAATCAATTCTATCGGTCCATCATGCTGAATTGTTGATGTATGCGTGATAGCCGGATTGCCGGGTATTTGCCAGCGGCCTTCGCCGCGCCATACTTTATCCGGTCCCATTACTGCCATAATCGGCGCGGCGGAATCTGTCGCGCCTGCCCAGGGGATGCAGAATTTGCTTCGTCCGGTGTCAATTACCGCGGTAATGCCATCGGCTTCTATGGTCAGCATTGATGCTGGTGCTGCCTGAGTTGTTAATTTTTCTTCAGTAAAATACCATCCGAATTGACGCGTTGCGCGCTGCGGCAAATCCGTGAAGAAAAGCACCCGTCCCTGAGCATCGCGCTGATGTGGCAATTCGCCTTTTTCATCACTCCAAACCAGGGTATCCGCGCCTGCTGGCGGTGTTGGCCAGTCAATGCGCAAGTCCTGGCGCGGGAAATCATGCCAGAATGGATTTGTTAATATTTCCGTTGCCTGCTTGTACCATTTGCGTCCGTTGCATTCAAGCGCTGAGGGCAAGGTGTCAGTGATTTTTTTAGCCGGAGCGCTGTGCCATTCGGTGAATTTTAAATCGACATCTGCCAGCGGTGAACCGTCGACGCACAGGTCGCGGACCAGGAAACGGGTGGGAACGCCTTCGATGCCCGGTATGGTTATCGCGATGAAACCGATGCCAGCGACCGCTTCACCGGTTATGGCAAAGGTCCCGTCAGCATTTAACGGCGCGGATAATGTGGTGATTTCGCCTATTCTCGGTGACTGTATGCCGCATCCATTGGCAATTACTTTGGAAGGGTGGATGCCGGGTACAGCAGCTTCGATGCCCAGGGTTACGGTAATATCTTTTCCGGCCTGGTTTGGAACATGAATTCGTCCTGCCAGTTTCACCGGTACGGGAGTGGGTGGGACAACTTCCGGCTTAGGCCAGCGTTTGCTCAACTCTTCATATGCTTCAATATCAGCGTCAATCCTTCGCTCTGCATCCCGGGAGCCATTTCTGAATAACTCTATTGCTTTAGCCGCTGTTATCTTATTGAGGTTTGTATTTAATATATCATTAATTGATTCTATCCGGCGTTTTTCAAGATTTTCCTTGAAATCTTCATACGTTAAACCGTTATCTTTCTCGGGTGAAAAGCGGTAAAAGTTATAACCGGATGCTCGTGAAAGATCATCATAACGCCGCAGCAAAGCTTCAATCCCGTCGCCGGCGTCTACCAGTGTCGCCATTGCCGCGGGTAAATCGCCCAGGTGCGACAGCGCATCATGAAGCACTATTTTTACCGCGTTGCTCTCATCAACCGGCAATTGCTTTTCCAGCAGAGCATTAGCGATTCGGCGCGAAGTCTCATAACATTCATCTGCTAACGCTGATTCTGCCCCGGCAAGCGAAACAGGATACTTCCAGGACTCAGGAGTTGAATAATCGTTCATCATAATAAACCTTTCTTATTTCAATTTTTCAGGATAATTGCTGGCTGTATTATAACTAAATTTTTTTAGAAAATATCAGCAAAATATCAGCAAATTTAGAAAATATAAACCGATTTAACAGAAGATGGGCAATTAAGGGCGCATCTGCGATTTGGTGCACGCTCTTTTGCGGGTAACGGCAGGAAAGACGGATGCCTCGGAGAGGCATCCCTACCCTTGGGGAAAGGCCAGTCCAATAAGGGTAGGGAGGTCTCTCCGAGACCTCCGGGTACTGGCCCACCCTCGCCCGGAGATCGAGGGCCACCGTGTGGAGCCCCTGCACCGAATCGCAGATGCGCCCGGCAATTAATATGAATTTTGTTTTTATGGTACAATTTACCTTTTAGCTTCCTTAATGACTCCAGCGGAGTCAAATATAGATAGAAAAGAATCAAAAGCAGATACCCGACCCCAGCATGGGTCGCATCTCAATATAATATGCGACCCACGCTGGGGTCGGGTATCGTTCTCAAATATGAATCTATAAATATTTGACCCACCCTGGGGTCAATAATCGAAAGTCATTACAATACAAGTATTATATTCTTGTGCCTGGAGTCCATCCCGCAGTTTCTCCGCGACCCGATCTTGACCTTCTCGCCAGCTTTCCCTATGATCTCAAGAATGGAAACGATGTTTCAGGTCGGTCTCAACGGGCAAGTGTCCGTACCACCAGAAAAGCGATTTCTTATCCATTTCACTGTCATCCCATAGGCACCGTTTCACGAGTACAATACCCTGTATTTGATGGTGTTTTAAAATCGTTTGCGAGATTGTGATTGTTGAAATTTCCTTTCGTAATCGTAATCATAATCGTAATCCTTTCCGGGGCAGTCGATTACGATTAAGATTACGATTAGGATTTCTATGGGATGGTAATGTATCCATTTATATCTCAACCATAGTCGCAAAAGGATACATGTTATGAAAATCACTGCAACTCTCTCTCTCCTCGTCACTTTTACCGCCTCTGCCGCTGACCGCCCGCTGGTCTTTGTCTTTACCGGCGAGAGCAATTCCGGCGGCATTGGCCGGAATGCCGAGGCCACGCCTGCGGAGCAGGCGGTGCGACCCAGCGTTCAGATCATGAACCTGACCAACGGGCTCTTTACCTTCGAGCCGCTCCTGCTGGGCCAGAACAACCTGCGTGATCATGCCGGGCTCGAAAGCTACTATGCCGGTTGTCATGGATTGGAAGTCGGCCTGGCTAATGCTGTGGAAGCCGGCGCATTCAAGGGGCTTAAGCACGTCTATCTGGTCAAGACCGGCCAGGGTGGATCCAAGATCGAGCAATGGGCGCCGGAGGCCGGATACTGGAAGAAGTTCGACCAGCGTCTCTCAGCGGCGACGCGGCAGGTGCCGACCAACGCGCAGTGGGTGGTCTGGTTCAGCCTGGGGATCAACGACGCCATCGCCAACACTCCCATTGCCTCATGGAAACAAGATACCCTCGCGCATCTGAAGCGGATCAAGAAGGAGCTGCCGGGCGCACCGATCGTGATGACCCAGTTCCAGTCCATGAAGCGGTACGCCGCCACGGACAAGACGCTTGCGGAGATTGCGGCAGAGGAACCCGGAGTCTTCGTGGTCGACTCCACCGGTGCCGGGATGGAGCCTGACGGGAACCATTGGAACTATGCTGGATTGAAGACCGTCGCGCAACGGATGGTCGAGACGACGGTGAAAGCGCTGGGCGGGAAGTGAATGAAGAAGTCAGGGATCAATCGCCCGTAATCGTAGACCGGATGCAAAAAACATGACCCCTCACATCAGCCTCAAAAAGCAGAACAAGTATTATATTCTTGTGCCTGGAGTCCATCCCGCAGTTTCTCCGCGACCCGATCTTGACCTTCTCGCCAGCTTTCCCTATGAACTCAACAATGGAAACGATGTTTCAGGTCAGTCTCAACGGGCAAGTGTCCGTACCACCAGAAAAGCGATTTCTTATCCATTAATGTGTGAACGGCTTGCCTCTTACAATTGAGATTTCTGAAGGATGCTATGGATCCTGCAGTTCTGGCGAAGGGTGTTTCCACGGAAGGCGGCGGGGCTTTGGCCGGTGTGGCGTTTAAAGACCCGGCTGAAATAGAACGGGTCCGGATAGCCGCAGTCGGCCGCCACCTCGGCGATAGCGACGCTGGACATGCGCAGGGCCCGCGCCGCCCGTTCAATGCGGATGGAAGTAAGGTAATGCGCTGGACTTTTGCCGGTCCGTTTTTTGAAGAGGCGGTAGAAATACCCCTCGCTGACACCCGCCATGGCGGCCACGTCTGCGAAACCGATATTTTCGGCGAAGTGCTCGTGCATCCAGACAATAGCTTTTTCAACCGGATCCCGGGCAGGACGGCTGCCGCCTTCGTCCAGCGCTCGAAAAAAACCGCCGATCAGCGTCAGGAGCATCCCATCGATTTCGAAGCCGATGCGGCCAAAGCGACGCTGCGAAAACAGCCACAGTTTTTCGGCGGCTTTCGTCAATGCCGGATCCGTAAGGCAGATGGGGGCGCCGGTGGCGGCCTTGCCCATCAGGCGGCCTTCGTAGCCGATCCAGATCGTGTCCATGCCGTTGGATTCCTCGCGATGCTCGACCCCCGGCGGAATCAGAATCAGCATACCGCCATGCATGGGAAGGACGCGGTCGTGCAAGTGAAGCCGGCCAGAGCCGTTCAGCACGATCGTGAATTCCCAGAAGGCATGCAGGCTGACGGTGGCGGCGGCACGGGGGCCGCTGTAGCGCTCGACGAAAAACGGTCGCAGGAAAACCGGGGAAGGGGACAGCGCGGATGCGCTCCAGAGCAAGTCCCTGAAAAAAGTGAGATCTTCAATGGTTTTTGGTTTTGCCATGTGGGTAGTGTCTGGATCGACATTCCCATCGTCAAGGCTATAAACGTCAGCAAGTCATAATAATCCATGCCGAATGTCAGGCGATTCCATTGAATATTGGTTTCGTTGGCGGTAGACTACTTTGGATGATCAATATAGAGCAGGTGTGAAGTTTGCTCGGGAAAGGATTTGAAGATGAAGGCTGCATTTCGAAAGGGACGGGCGCTGATGCTGCGGGATATTCAGTTGCCGAAGCTGAAAACAGGGCAGATCCGGCTGAAGGTGGATGCCTGCGGGGTATGCGGTACCGATGTGCATTCGACTTCCGAGGTTGAGGAGCAGTTCGGGCACGAGGTAGCCGGCACGGTACTTGAAACCGGAGAAGGGGTGACTGGCCTGGCGGCGGGGCAGAAGGTGGTGCTGGATTCGGCGACGCCCTGCGGGCGGTGCACCGCCTGTAAGAACGGTGCCCAGGAACTTTGTTCGGATATACAAAGCATCTGGTTTGTTCCAAGTTTTGGATTTGCCGAGGAGATTGTCGCCCCGGCCATCTGCGCGATTCCCTATGAGGGACTTTCCCCGGAAGTGGCCTGCCTGCAGGAACCGCTCGGGGTGGCGCTTGATCTGGTGCGGCTGGCAGATATCACCACAGACTCGAACGTGCTGATCATGGGGCAGGGACCGATTGGATTGATGGCGACGGCGCTGGTGAAGCGGGCCGGGGCACGCCGGATTTTTGTTTCGGAACTGAACGCGCGGACAAAACGCGTGGAGCTTGCCGGTCGTTTTGGTGCCGATCGTTGTCTCGATCCATCCGAAACGAACCTGGAAACGTATGATTTTGGCTGCAAGATTGACCGCATTCTGGTGACGGCGCCGCCGAAAGTGTTGCCAGCAGCGTTTGCGATTGCCGCCAAGGGGGCGATTATTTCCTTCATCGGGATTGCATTCGGTGAGGCGGCCAACATCACGTTCGACGCCAATGCCTTCCACTTCAAGAAGCTACAGCTTCGGGCCTCGTTTGCATCGCCGGCGCTTTACGGTCCGCGCGCACTGCGCTGCCTAAAAGAGGGAATCGTGGATGGCGAGGCCATGGTCACACATCGGTTCCCGCTGGATCAATTGGGCGAGGCCATCCACGTTTCATTGTCCGATCCAGAAGCCGTCAAAGCGGTTATCCTGCCGTAACCCGGAGTCTGATTGTGCGAAAAAATACCGATCATCCGCCGTATCTCACCATTCGTGATGTGGAGGGATCCTATACGATCCCCTATATTCGTTCGGATCGCAGCGGGGACACAGGAGAGGGTGTGGAAGAATGATGACCGGTAAAGACAGAATGCTCAAGACGCTTCAGTTCGAGGAACCCGACAGGCCCCCTCATTTTGAGGTTATGTTCGAACTGGAGAAGGAGGCCTTTGGCCTCGAATTTCCCGACCGTCATGCCTGGGCCGGTTGTTCCGCCACGGAGAAGGACCGGATGATCGGCCAGTGCATGGAGATCTACCAGAAGATCGTCGAACGGTACCGGTGGGACGCCCTGGCGGTCTTCTGGCCCTGGAGCGACCCTGACGGAGTGGTCGCGGCCAGGAAGACATTCGGCGATGATATCCTCATCGGAAGCATCGTGGGACAATCCATCTGGTCCATCGAGGGCATTACGGATTGGACGGAGTTCGCCGTGCTGCTGATGGACCAACCTAGCGAGATCCATCGCATTGCGGATGAGAAGACCGCCGTTGCCATTGAGAAGATCAAGCGGTTGGTGGGGGCAGGCGCCGAATTCATCCATCTCGTCAACGATGTCGCCTTCAATGCCGGTCCGTTCATCTCTCCCGCGCAGTTCTCGGAATTCATCACGCCGCAGTTGAAGCGGCAGGTTGACTTTATCAAGTCGCAGGGTGCGATCCCTTTTGTTCATTCCGATGGCAACATTGATTCCATCCTCGATGACTACCTGTCATTGGGGGCGGCCTGCTTCCAGTCCGTGGACCCCATGGCCGGAATGGACATCGCGAAGACGAAGAAACGCTGCCAGGGGAAAATGGCGTTGATGGGGAATGTGCAGTGTAATCTGCTTCAGGATGGCCCGCTGGAGGCGATCCGGGAATCCGCGCTCTACTGCCTGGAAAACGCCTCGCCCGGCGGCGGGTACATTTTCGGAACCTCGAATACCATTTTCCCCGGCATGCCACTGGCGCATTACGAATATATGCTGGAGGTGTTTCGGGAGTTTTATGGGCGGAGGCACATGTCATGACCCCGAAACAACGCATGCTGGCCGCCTATCGCGGGGAACTGCCGGATACCGTGCCGGTCGCGCCGGAGTTCTGGTACTACCTGCCCGCCCGGCTGCTGGGTGTGGACATGGTCCGGTTCGAGCGCGAGATTCCGCTCTGGGAGGCTTTGCTGAAGACCTTCCGTCACTACGGCACGGAAGGGTGGGGCGCCGTCTTCACCAGCATCCCAGCGCCGGACGTCAAGAGCACGGAACGCTGGACGGAACTGGCCGATGGCCGGTTTGAGTCGCGGATGACCCATGTCACGCCTCACGGGTCGCTCACGTCAAGTCAGGTCTATGACCGCCACGAACCGTCCTGGGCGGCGGAACGGCCCATCAAGGATTTTATCCGGGACTGGCCCGCCTACAAGGCGGTCAGCCTGGGCTGTGTCGAGGAGGCGGACTGGCGGCCGGTGAACCGGGCAGTGGAGGCCGTCGGGGAGGACTATCTGCTGGAGTTGTGGCTCGGGTTTCCGTTCTTCGACTACATCGCCCTGCCGCGCGAAGGCGGGCTGGAGCAGGGTATCTTCGATCTGCTGGAGCATGAGTCCTTCTTTGAGCAACTGCACGAGGAGTATATCGAGTGGATGCGCCGGCTGGCGCGGGCGGCGGCGGCCCGGACGACGGCCGAGTCTTTCTGCATCGGCTGCGCCTGGTCCTGTGTGTCCTTGATCGGGCCGGACCTCTGGCGTCGCTGGGACAAGCCCGTCATCCGGGCCGTGGCGGATGAGCTCCACGCCGCGGGAAAACTGCTCCATATCCATTTCCACGGCAAGAGCCATGCCGTGCTGGCCGATCTTGCCGACTGCGGGGCCGATTGCGTTTGTCCCTTCGAGCGCGCTCCGGGCGGGGATATTGCCGACCTTGGCGAGGTTCGCCGTATTTTGGGAGACCGGGTAACCGTCAACGGCAACGTCCATACGGTGGAAACCCTGATCCGTGGCACGCCCGCCGATGTTGAGCGGGAAGTTGAGGAAATCTTTGCGCAGTGGGGGCCGGATAAACGGCGGTTGATCCTCGGTACGGGCGATCAGGTCGGACGGGAGACGACGGATGAAAATATTGCCGCCATGATTCATGCTGGACGGCGGCTCGGAAAATGCAACGGATAAGAATTAAACAAGGAGAGGGATATGATGAATGTGATTGCCGGGGTGATCGGGTGCGGAAATATTTCGCGGTTTCATTTTTCAGGGCTCGAGAAGGCCGGGGCGGAGGTCAGGTGGGTGTGCGATCTCGTCGAGACGAATGCCCGGCCCTATGCGGAAAAGTTCAATGCCCGCACCACGTCGGACTGGAAGGAGATCATCGCCGACAAGGAGGTGAACACGATTGTCATCACGGCTCTCTCCTCCGTACACAAAGCGGTCTGCCTGGCGGCCATTGCGGCGGGTAAGGCGGTGATCTGTGAGAAGACACTGACAGAGAACGCCGCCGACTCCCTGGAAATCGTGAAGGCGGCGGAGGCGAAAGGCTCGATCTTCTACACGTCCTACATGAAGCGGTTTATTCCCGCCGTGGCGAAGGCGAAAGAACTCCTGCCCGGATTGGGAAGAATCGTTTCCACGCATATTCGCTCGCATCAGTGTTGGGGGGATCTGTGGGGTGGCAATCCCGAGTCCGGATTCTTTCATACGCCGTCCGACGGCATGTCTTCGGTCCGGCGCAACTACGGCGGCGGCATTCTTGTATGCGGCGGCAGTCACATACTTGATTTGATCGTCTTCCTGCTCGGACGACCGCACAAGGTCTATGGAAAGATTCACCAGCCGGCCGATCGCGATTACGATCTGCATGCGATGGCGCTGCTGGAGACGGATAACGGGACGGTGAATTTCGAGGTGATGGCGCATCCGCTCCACCGGATCGGATTTCTGCGCGACGGCTGGGACGAGCGCGTCGAGATCAACGGCGTCAACGGGCGGCTTGAAATCTACAGTGCCAAATGGGACGATCCGTACTGCAAAGCCTCGCTGCTGGTCCACTACGACAACACGACGGGCGGTGTGAACGAATACCGTTTCGATGCGGTTTCGCCGTTTGATGAAGCCATTGCGTTCTTCTGCGGTAACATTGCTCGAGGCGAGCAGGGGGGGCAATCGCGATGGACAGGCTATGAGGTGGACGCATTGCTTGCGCACGTTCGGCGAAGCGATGCCACTGGAGATGCGGTTTGTATTACCTGGCCGAAACAGGCACCGGAAGGGCGAGCTCGAATTCGAATGTCGGGTTGGCGGCCGCTATCAGATCAGGCCGGTCGACAACCAGGGCAGGCCCGCGCGGTCATCGATGAACTTCTTGGTTAAAAAAAGGAAACACACATGAGCATACCAAATGCAGTCGTATGGAACACCCCCAGCCGCGATTCCTCGGGCTCGATGCCGTTGGGTAACGGCGATATCGGCCTCAACGTTTGGGTCGAAGAAGAAGGCGATTTGCTGTTTTACCTCAGCAAGACCGACGCCTGGGACGAAAACGCGCGGCTTCTCAAACTCGGCCGAGTGAGAGTCTCCCTCTCACCCAACCCGTTTCGAGCCGGCGCGATCTTCCGCCAGGAGCTCGATACCTCCACCGGAACGATCCGCATCCAATCTTCAATCGGCAATCTTCAATCGACAATTCTCATCTGGGTCGATGCCAACCGGCCGGTGGTGCGCCTTGAGATCGACAGCGAGATGCCGGTCGCGGCCCGCGTCGCCCTGGAACTCTGGCGCAGCGCCGAACGCTTGCGCGAAGGCATGGAAGGCCATTGCGATGCCGGACTGCGATCGGCGGAAGCGCGCGAGACGGTCTATCCGGACACCGTGCTGCCGACGGCGGACAACACGATTCTCTGGTGTCACCGCAACCGATCCTCCTGTTGGGCCGCGACGCTGGAGCATCAGGACATGGCCGCCTGGATCGCGCAAGGGAGCGATCCGCTTCTGCACCGCACCTTCGGCGCCCTGCTGTGCGGCGACGGGCTCGTGAAAGACGGCGACCAGGCGTTGCGCACGGCGACTCCGCAAACCCGCATCGCGGTGGCCATCCACCCGCTGACCGCGCAGACCGCCACGCTGGAGGAGTGGGTGACGGCGGCCACGAGCCAGGCGGCCCGCAGCGATGCCGTCGCTTGGGAAATTGCTTTCGCCGAACACGCCGCCTGGTGGCGCGCCTTCTGGGAGCGGAGCTGGATCCGGGTTTCGGGCACGCCCGAAGCCGAAACCGTTTCGCGCGGCTACGAACTCCAGCGCTTCATCAACGCCTGCGGCGGGCGCGGCGCGTTTCCGATCAAGTTCAACGGCTCGATCTTCACGGTGGATGCCCGCGAGAAGGACGCGTCCTATGACGCCGACTACCGGCGCTGGGGCGGGGGATACTGGTTCCAGAACACGCGCCTGACCTACTGGCCGATGATCATGAGCGGCGACTTTGATCTGATGGAGCCGTGGTTTCGCCTGTATTTGGATGCGCTGCCCTTTGCCATGGCCCGGGCGAAGGCCAACTTCGGCATCCAGAACGCCGCCATGTTCCCCGAAACCATGACCTTCTGGGGTACGTTCCTCAATAGCAACTACGGCTACAGTCGCGGCGATCTGCAACCGGGGCTGAGCGAGAACACCTACATCCGTCGCTATTGGCAGGGGATAATCGAATTGCTGGCCGTGCTGCTTGACGCTTATGCCGTCAGTGAAGACGAATCGCTGTTGCGCGACAAACTGCTCGTGCTCGCACCACCCTTTCTGCGCTTCTACCGCGACTACTATCCCCGCCGGGACGACGACGGCAAGATGCTCTTCAAGCCCTCGCAGTCGCTGGAAACCTGGCACGACGCCGTCAACCCGGCCCCGGATATTGCGGGACTTCAATGGGTGCTCGACGGCTTGCTGGCGTTGCCCGCTCCCGCCGTGCCGGCAGAACTGCGCGCGGAATGGCTCGAACTCCTCGGCCTGCTGCCGCCCTTGCCGACGCGATCCTACTACTGGGAGAAGCGCAAGGAAGTCATCCCGGCTCTCCAGTATGATGACTGCCAGAACTCCGAAAACGTGGCGATGTACACCGTGTTCCCATATCGCCTGTTCGGGGTTGGCAAGCCCGAGATCGAGGTCGGGCTTGCCACCTGGGCCGGGCGCCCCGTGAAGGACACCGGCGGTTGGCGGCAGGATGCGATCCAGGCGGCGCTGCTCGGACTGACCGACGAGGCCAGGGCCGCCGTCGTCAAAAACTTCTCCACCTCCCACGCCGGCAGCCGGCTCCCCGCGTTCTGGGGACCGAACTTCGACTGGGTGCCCGACCAGGATCACGGGAGCGTGGCCTGCATTGCCTTGCAGCGGATGGTGCTGCAGACTGACCAGGGGAAGATTCGTCTGCTGCCGGCCTGGCCGAAAGAGTGGAACGTGGAGTTCCGTCTCCATGCTCCGGGAAGAACCGTGGTCGAGGGGCGCATTGAGAACGGCGAAGTCCGCGAACTCCGGGTCACGCCCGAATCGCGCAGGAACGACGTGCTGCATGCGGTATGAGAACTGGGACTGAACAATAAACACCAACAGGAGCAACCATGACATCACGCGAACGCGTTAAACGAGCCATTCATTTCCAAGGCGTTGACCACATTCCCCACCATTTGCCCGACGGCAAGGAGAACGACATCCTGTGGCTGTGGACGCCGAGGACGCCCGATCCGCAACCGTGGACGGCGGGTGCCGACGGGTTGGAGCGGCGCACCGACGCCTGGGGCGTCACCTGGGTGCGCCCGGTCGGCGAGCATAACCACGGCGAGAAATGGGGCTTGCCCATTACCGACATCACCCGTCAGGCCGACTATGTGCCACCGGATGAGAACAACCCGAAGTTCTTCGAGGACGCCGGCCGGGCGGTTGCCGCCAACAACGCCGCCGCGAACCCGAAATATTGCCTGGGCGTCATGCCGTTCTCCAGCCTCAACGAGGGCGCGCACAACCTCATGGGCCTGGACAACATGTTCGTGGCCTATTACGAGGAGCCGGATCACTTGAAGGCGCTGATTGCACGGCTGGCGGAGGGGCAGCGCGAGTCCATCCGCCGCCTCCACGCCATCGGCTGCGACGGGGTCATGGGCTACGACGACTGGGGTTTGCAGGACCGGCTGATGGTCGGTCTGGACATGATCGAGGAATTCTTCCGCCCGCATTACGAGGAGAATTGGAAGCTGGCGCACGAGTTGGGGATGGACGTATGGATGCACTCCTGCGGCTACATCGTGCCGCTGTTGCCGAAACTTCACGAGTGGGGCCTGAACGTGATCCAGCAGGACCAGCAGGAGAACCAGGGGCTGGAAAATCTGGATGCCGCTGTGGGTGGAAAACTGGCGTTCTGGTGCCCGGTGGACGTGCAGAAAACTATGGTAGAGGGTTCGATAGATGATATCCGCGCCTATGTCCGCCGAATGGTTTCGACGGTTGGCAATCACCGCGGGGGCTTATGCAGTATGGCCTATACCACGCCCGATGCCGTAGGCCACGATCCTGCGAAAACCGCTGCCATGTGTGCCGCTTTTCGAGAAATGGGAGTATACTGAATATGCCTTGGCACAGTCTGAAAGAAATATTTCACCACCCTCGCTTGGAGTACCCACCTTCGCTAAAGCTACGGCGGGCATGCCAAGCTAGAGACAGTGAGTCACAGAGAATACCTACCCCCGTGTGAATGGTGCGGGAAGCCCAGATCGTTGACCGGCGCGACCTGGGCTGGGTTGGCGCCCCGGGCCAGTCTGCGCAGTACATCGGCCAGGGGCGGCAGGGAGCGGGTGACGGGTTTACGACTCATGAGGAGTCATTCTGTACGCATTCTGTCCTGATTGCAAGACGAATCGTCATCTGCTATTTAGCTCAGACTGTGGGCGACGAACAAGCAAAGGCACAGCACCATGAACAAACAGCAAAGGAACAGCACGATGCGAATTAGCTCTTCTCGGCCTGGCATTCGGGGAACTGTCGTTCTTCTGGCCTTAGCCAGTCTTGCGGGTTGGGGACTGGGCGGCGGCACGGCTTGGGGCGCGGACTATTACGTGTCCACGACCGGAAACGACGCGAATAACGGCACGAGTTGGGCCTCGGCCAAACTCACGATCCAGAAAGGCATCGATCTGGCGACGACCGATGGCGACGTCGTAAACGTATCGAACGGGGTCTACACGATCACCGCATCCCTCACGATCACAAATGGCATCACCGTCCGCGGCGTGAACGGAGCATCCAACACCACGGTGTCGGCCGAAAACGCTGCGAATGTAAGAGGGTTCTATATCACGGGCGCAGGAAGTACGCTCGACGGACTGACGATCATGAAAGGCAACATTAATGCTAACCCTGGGGGAGGCGGGATCCTATTCCAGGACAACGGCTCGGCCTGCACGGTGAAGAACTGCGTCCTCCTGTACAATAGCACCTTAACTAAGCCCGGCGCGGCGGTAATGGTGGAGGGTACAGGGAAAGCGTTGCTCCAGAACTGCGTCATCGCCGGCAACCATAACGATGGGGGCGACGGCACAATCGCTATCAACAGCCCCGGAACGCTGACGATTGATAACTGCACCGTAACCCGCAACTACAGCTCCGGCTTTAGTAGTGGAATCTACCTTATCATGAACCCGACCGTGATCGTGCGAAATACCATCGTGTATGACAACCGCTTCTTCTGGGGCGTCGTGAACTCCGGCGACTACGGGGGAGGAGTGTTCGCCTTCACGAACTCTTGCATCTTCCCCAAGCCGGTCAAAGGCAGCGGCAACGTGACCAATGCCCCGCAATTCATGTATGACGGCGACGGCTATGGGTTGAGTTACAGCAACAACGCCAACCTGCGGCTGCAGCCCGGTTCGCCGTGCATCGATACGGCCCTGGCGGCCGTTGCGCCGCTAACGGATATCGAAGGCAATGCCCGCAACAACGACGGTAACGGCGATGCCGTCAATGGCTACGACATGGGCGCGTATGAGGCGCCCGCGTTCGGCGCGGGCCCGCTGCGTTTCAGCCTGCTTCAGGACCGAACCGCAGGCATCACGCCGTTTCCCGTGGTCTTCATCGCGACCAACGTGGCCGGTGCGCAGACCAGCGGACTGCATTACAGTTGGAGCTTCGGCGACGGGCAGACCGCCAGCGGGTCCACGCGCGCCGTCGTCACGAACCACTACGCCACGCCCGGCGTCTACCGGGCCTCGCTGATCCTGAGCAATGACCAGAGCGAGGCCGCGACCCAGTACTCGCTGCAGATCCTGGCGCCCTCATCCAACGCCACAATGTTACCGATAACATTTACAAACAACAAAGGCACAGCACCATGAACAAACAGCAAAGGAACAGCACGATGCGAATTAACTCTTCTCGACCTGGCATTCGGCGAACCGTCGTTCTCCTGGCCTTAGCCAGTCTTGCGGGTTGGGGACTGGGCGGCGGCGCGGTGGTCGCCGCCGCGGCGCAGGCCGGTGACGGGATCGCCGCCTATAACGTGGTCTGGGATTCGCCCAGCAAGAGTCCGGACGATTTCATGCCGTTGGGCAACGGCGATATCGGGGTGAGCGCCTGCGTGGAGGAAAAGTCTGGCGAGCTGGTGTTCTACGTCAGCAAGACCGATGCGTGGGATGAGAACGGCCGGCTATGCAAGGTCGGCTGCGTGCGCCTGAGTTTCGATCCGGCGCCGGTCCTGACGAACGGCTTCCGGCAGGAACTGAAGCTGCGCGACGGCGTGATCGAGTTTGCATACAATGAAACGGCGCAATCCCAAACTCGGAATGCCGACTTGCGCGTGCGCCTCTGGGTTGACGCGGACGAGCCGGTGATTCGTGTGGAAGCGGAATCCGAGACGCCTGTAACCTGCCGCGCCAGCGTGGTGTTGTGGCGGGTGAGCAAGGAGCCGTTCGGGGATGATGACGACAGCTACTCCGGCAAAGGACTGAAGGGACGCGTCAGGCTGCCGGACGTCGTGGTGACGCCGTCGGAGCCCCGGGTGGTCTGGTATCACCGCAATACCGAGTCGATCTACGCGCTCAGCCTGACGAACCAGAATCTTCAGGCGCTCGAAGGGCGATTCGCCGATCCGCTCCTCAACCATACGTTCGGCGCGAGCCTGTCGGGGGAAGGCTTTGTTCGTGAATCCGAGCGCGGGTTGAAATCGGCGGCCCCGGCGAAGCGGCACCGGCTTTCCGTGTGCGTGCTGGCGGAGCGCGCGGCCACGCCGGAGTTCTGGCTCAAGCATCTGGAGGGGATCGAGAAGAAGGCCCGGAGTTTCGAAGACTCCCGCCAGGCGACGGCCGCCTGGTGGAACGCCTTCTGGAGGCGCAGTTGGGTCCTGGTCGACGGGAAGCCGGAGACGGCCGTCGTGACGCGGGGGTATGTGCTGCAGCGTTTCATGAACGCCTGTGCCGGTCGCGGCCGCTCGCCGATCAAGTTCAACGGCTCCATCTTCACACCCGTCAGCCGTCCGGACTGGCGGGCGTGGGGCGGCGCTTACTGGTTCCAGAATACGCGGCCGACTTACTGGGCCATGCTCCCCGCGGGCGATTTCGAGATGCTCGAACCGTGGTTCCGGATGTATCTCGACGCGCTGCCGTTGAGCCAGGCGCGGGTCAAGACCTACTACACGTTCGAGAACGCCGCAGTCTTTCCCGAGGTCATGAGCTTCTGGGGCCTGCCCAATAACATCTGTTACGGGTGGGGGAACAAGGGGCCGGAGCTGGTCAACGGCTACATCAAGCGCGATTGGAACGGCGGCCTGGAGTTGATCGCCGTGATGCTGGACCGCTACGACTTCACACAGGACCGGGAGTTTGCGCGCACCACGCTCGTGCCGTTGGCCGATCCGCTGCTGGCGTTCTTTGACCAGTACTGGAAACGCGATGCGAATGGAAGGATCCGGTTCGTGCCGTCCCAGGCGCTCGAAACGTATCAAGCGACGATCAATCCGCTGCCGGATATAGCCGGGCTGTGGTTCGTCCTGCCTCGTCTGTTGGAGTTGCCGGCGGCGCTCACGACGGAGGAACAACGGAAGAGGTGGAAACGCATGCTAACCGAACTGCCGCCCTTGCCCATCCAGGACGGACGGATCATGCCCGCCGAGGTCTTCGGCAGCGCGAGTAACAGCGAGAATCCAGAGTTGTATTGCATCTATCCCTTCCGGCTCTTTGGCGTGGGGCGCGAGAATCTCGAACTGGCACGCAATACGTACAAGGCGCGAAAGAACCCGAAGAACGTCTGCTGGGGCCAGGATGAGCCACAGGCCGCATTACTGGGGCTTGGCGAGGAGGCGGCGCGGCTGGTTGCCGGGCGGGTCTCACAAAAGGCGACTTCGCGTTTTCCGGCCATGTGGCCAGCTTTCTTAGACTATTCTCCCGACCAGGACCACGGCAACAATCTGATCATTGCGTTGCACTTCATGCTGCTGCAGTACGATGCGCCGTCCGCTGCCGGCGCGGGAAAGATCTATCTCTTCCCGGCGTGGCCGAAGTCATGGAACGTCGCCTTCAAACTGCACGCTCCAATGAACACCACGGTGGAAGGCGAACTGCGCGACGGCAAGGTCGTTTCGCTCACCGTGTTGCCCAAATCGCGCGAAGCCGACATCGTCAATCTTCTGAATGCAGAAGGCCTGCGATGAAGCGATACGGTTCCGTGATTGGCGTCAGAGAACAGACAATGAAAACAACGCGTTTCCACATGCACATGCGAACTATTTCCGGCTGGTTATTGGCAGTCGGGCTACTGCTGGGCGGGCTGGCGCCGGTCGGCGCCACCGAGACGGAGAATCTTGGCATCCGCGCTCTGCCGACGCCCGGTGTTCCGATTACCTACAACGCTCCTCGCGATGGGCGTGTGACCATCGCCATTAACGACGCCAGTGGGCGTCGGGTGCGCAACCTGATCGCCGATGTTCCGGTGACTAAAGGCACACACCAGGTCACATGGGATGGGCTGAATGACAAGGGACATATCCTTCCTCCTGGATCCTATAAGTGGGTGGGGCTGGCACGTGGTGATTTGCACGCTATCTATCGTGGACGTTTCGCCCATGGCACGCCTCCGTGGTATTTTGGCAACACGGGCGGCTGGCTGGCCGATCATTATCCCCCCTGTGCGGTAATCGGCGTGGGTGATGGCATGTTCATCGGATCGGGTGTGACGGAAGGCGGACATGGGTTGGTCCGTTGCGATCTGGACGGCAACAAACAATGGGGTAAGCGATGGCTTAGCCAGGCCGCATGGTGCAACGTCGCCAGTATGGCGAGTGAGGGTGAGCGGATCTTCGCCACCACCTTTCCCAATTGGCAGCAGAGTTGGGTCTGGGAAGTTGACCCCAAGACGGGGGATTCCTGGCCGATTGTTAAAATCGCTGGGGGAATCTCACCGTCGCTGGGCAGCGGACAACCGGCACCGGTTCGTGATGCCCCATACGATGGAATGCTCGGCCTGCGGGTGGTTGGCGCCCATCATACCGGGCCCACGCGTTGGGATGGCGAGGTTTTTGTCAGTGACGTGCTGGGCGATAAGCCGCGCACGTTTGTCTACCCTACCTCCCGAGCTCCCGGATCAAGCCCTGCGGATACGCGGGGATACTACAATGGTGACAACAACACCTGGAATACGGTCAGCGTGCTGCGCGTCCTGCCCGTGCGGGTGTGGGGCATGACCTGGTTGCCGGACGGACGTTGTATCGCTGTATTGGACAACAGTCTGGCCGTAATCGACACGAAGACGGGCGCCACCACACCGCTCGTGACGGATGGTTTGGAAGCGCCTTATGCCATCACGTCTGATGCCCAGGGGCGGCTCTTCGTCTCGGATCGTGGCGGGCAGGGAGAGTGGGACAGCCCGTATGGATTGCTGCATTCCTCCGGCCTGCGCATCAGTCCCAAAGCCTCAATGCAGGTGAAGATATTTGACAGCCAGGGACGCCGTCTGGCGACCATCGGGCGTAAGGGTGGACAGCAACCAGGGGTGATCAATCCGCTGGACCTGTACCTGCCCGGAGGACTGGCTACCGATGCCCGCGGGCGCCTGTGGCTCAGCGAAGAAACCGGGACGAAGCGCATCAGTGTCTGGGACATTCCCGCCGACCTGGCGCAAAACAAACCACTATTGTCGAAAGAATACCTCGGCACCAGCAGCTACGGCGAGGGCGCCTATATGCTGGACCCGATGCACCCCAACCGAATTACCTCCGATACCTATGGCATTACCTGGGATCTTGATCTCACGGCGGGAACCTTTCATCCCGTTGAATTGCCCCGGGTCACCGGCCTGCCGGACATGTTCAGCTCGACCTCTTTTCCCGAGAGTTTCCCGTTCGGCAACCAAGGCGGGGGCGCCTACGACAGTTGGCTGGGTTTCACCAGCGATACCGTTGCCTTTCAGGGCCACACCTATCAGTGGTATTCTCGACCGGTCAATGGCTATGCCGTGGTGGGTGAAAAGACCGGTTCTGGCCAGTTCAAGCCGATGGCGGCTTTTGGCACGGTTTTCAACTACCTCGCACAATCGGGGCGTTACAGCGACCACTGGGTTCCGCTCGCCATCCTGGAAGCGGCGAAACGATCGCCGGATTGGGACCGGTTGGCCCGTGCGAATGGTCTCGACCCCAAAATGACCGACTTCCCGCATGTGCCGGATCTCTCCGGCAAATGGCCGAGAGAATTCAATGCCTTCAACTGGACGGATGCCAACGGCGATGGTCTGATGCAGCCCGAAGAGATCGCCCTGAGCCGGTTAATGGCGCACCACGGCGCACAGGTCGTCATGGTCGATAAACAACTCAACGTGCTCATCTCGGTATATGGAACTCTCTACTGGATGAAACCGCAGGAGATTGGCGCTCTCGGCGCACCGAAGTACGACTGGACGAAAGCCGAACCCTGCTCATTGGGAACCGTGGGCAGCCCCACAGCCGTGCTCGCTGATGGGTCATTCCTTATCACCAGTCCGGACGATAACCTGATTCGTCTCGTGGGGCCTGATGGCAAACAGCGCTGGAGTTACCCCACCGCCTACAATAGCCACAGCCATCGCAATATGACGAATCAGCGTGAGCGGGTAACGCAACCGGGCGCCATCTATGGCGTCTGGAACATGCAGGGAGTGGTCTCAGGACCGGGCACGCTGGGACAGTTCGCCATGATCCATTCCGGACATGGCATGAACTACCTGATGACCACCGATGGCCTCTTCATCGGGACGGTGTTCAAGTCTGGGTACGACGAGAACAACTCGTGGGACAACCAGCCGGAGGCGAAGCCCGGGATGCTGATGGACAACTTTACTCTGGGCGACGAGTGCTTCAACGGGTCGATCGCCCGTGCAGAAGCGACCGCTGGCGGTTTTGAAAAGGGTCACTATTACCTGCTTGGCCTTGGGCGGCGGGTCGTGGTGGAACTGACCGGCATGGACACGGTGCAACGCCTGCCTGGCGGTGCTGTCAAGCTGGCCCCGGCCTCTGTCAAGGCCACTCGCCAGCAACTCCTGACCACCGTGGCGCAGCAATGGGCCAAATCCGAACAGGGGAATATCGGCGACATCATCTATGCAAAGGATTACTCTGGACAGTTCTTCTGGGATTCGACAGCGGCAGTCTTCAGTGGTGGACGCGCATGCCTGTGGTATAACGAGGCTGGCCTTGGCATCGGGGGTTTTCTCGACTACCGACCGGGCACGCCGCTCACCCAGGTTTTCACCCATACCGCCCCCAGTTGGGAACAGGATTATGCCTATGGTGAGTCGCTCAACCTCCAGATCGGAGCGAATCCGCCTGCCGGTTCAGGGCTGCCCCCATCAGCGATTATTCCCCAACGGTTGGTCTTTTCCGAGAGGAACGGCAAGTTGGAGGTCGTGCGGTATCGCTGGCTATCTGCCGCACAGACACCTGCGGGCGCAAAGCCTGTTCCGGAAGGGCGAGACGGCGGGTCGGGCTGGGTCGCCGAGTTGCTTGACCTCCCCGCAGTCGCCCTGACGCGGACCGAACCGATTTATTACAACACCTCTGCTACTTTCCAAATGACCATTCCCTGGAAGACACTCGGGATCGACTACAAGCCGGGGATGGCGCTCGGCGCCGACATCGGATGCACGCGGCGGACGCCGGGTGGGGGCCTGACGCGCGCCAACTGGGTGAGCGATGTGCAGATAGCCGCCTATGACGACGCTACCACTCTGGCCATGCAGCCCGATCTCTGGCGCACCTTCGTCTTGCGTCCCGCTGGCTACGTCTTGCCGCCCGCTCCCGGCACTGCCGCAAACATCGAGAAGGGCAAACCCCTGCCGGTTCATTTCACCAAGGCCAACAATCCGGTCCTGGTCAGCTATGGCGACGCCTCCACGTGGATTTCCACCGACGCGGCCGCTCTCAAGCTCAAATGGTATGTCAAACGCGACACCTCGCCCTTCGCCAATCACGGTGATGACGTAACGCTCCTGTTCAAGAGCGGTGATGGCTGTGACCTGCAAATCGAGTCGCCAACTCTCGGCAAATGCCGCTATCTCATCGCCATGTATCAGGGCAAGCCGACGGTTGTGCGCTATCGGTTCCAGGCAAAGGACGCCAAACCAGAACAGGGAGTATGGTTCCGTTCTCCAGCCGGTGAACTATTCGTCCCGGTGGTTGAGCAACTACCCCTTGAGCCGAAGGTGGCACGGGGCGATAGCTGGTATACGGTGGAGGTGGCGTTACCGTGGGACACCCTGGGTATTGTTCCCAGGTCGGGATTGAGCATCCCTGCCGAACTGGGCGTACTCGCATCCGATCCCGCCGGGACGATCACGACAACGCGATACTACTGGAACAGCGGACTCATCGGTATGGTCAAAGACGTGCCATCAGAAGCCAAACCGACGGACAACTGGGGGGGCTTCCGGCTGGATTGAAGGGGGCCCCAACACGAGACCCCACCCCGCATACCAGAAACCCATCAGGCCCATTTGGCTGCCGAATCGATTTCGCCAGGTTGTGGATACTCACCCTTGCGAGTGGCGATGGCGCGAAGCCCAGATTGTTGAGAAGCCCAGATCGTTGACCGGAACCTGCGGGCGCCACTGGCCGTGGAAGATGACCGGCTCGACCTGGGCTGGGTTGGCGCCCAGGGCCAGCTCATCCGCGATCCGACGGGCCATATCGGGCCAATCATGGGTCACGGTGTCCACGCCGACGTCCGGCGGGCCGGCAAACGGGATGCTGAGCGATTGGCTGACCAGCATCCGGCATTTCCGCGCCAGCTCCATCATCTCCTGTGGCGCGTGGTAGAACAGCATCTGGCAGAGCAGGTCATCGTCGAGGATGATGCCTACGGCGGGGGAATCCGCCAGTCGACGCACGAACTCACGATGGCCCGTGGCCGGGACGGTGGCGTCCTGCCAGGGCAAGCCTGCGTGGGTCAGCGCGGAGGCCTTGCTGGTTTGCGGGGCCGTGGGGGAGGCCGGCCGCACCACGACCACCCGCGATACACCCTGCTGCCGCCACGCGGTGAATCCCTGGCGCAAGGCCCGCTCCACGGTCAGACTGAATTGTCGCCCCGGAAAGTCCATCGACCGGTCGGTCAGGACATGGACGTGGATTCCGTGATCGGCGAGTTGCCACAGCAGATCCCGATACTGGGGAAGGGGGAGCAACCAGAACAAGGTGTCGATCTCGTGGGCCAGCAGGTTGTCCAGATAGTCGGTGTTCGCGGTCTCGACGCCCCGGGTAAAGATGAAATCGCCGAGGTAATGGTGATGGCGGAGCCGCTCTTCAAGGTGCACAAAGAACTGCTGCCAGTGCCGCATCCCCACAAACCCCGGCAGCCAGATTGGCAGGCCCACCACCCCGCGCACCGGGATGCGCGCCTGGGCGCTCCGGGCGGTCACCAGGGTCATGGAGGCGCGGATGCGCGTCAGCAGCCCCTCGGCGGACAGGCGCTGGTAGACACGGCCCACCACGCTGGGCGACATCCGGAAGTGCGTCGCCACCTCGCGGACGGCGTAAAAGGGCCGCGGTGTCTTCCCCCGCACGTCCCGGGCCAGCCTGCGCAGGACGTCGGCCAGGGCCTCCGTACGGTTGCACTCCGGCGGGAAACCGCGGAAGCCCGGCGTGGCGTCGGCCAGGGGCGGCAGGGAGCGGGTGACAGGTTTACGACTCATGAAGGGGTCATTCTGTACGCATTCTGTTCTGTTTGCAAGACGAATCGCATATCGGATACACTAGGCGCATCAATTGGAGAAGGAACCGTGTTACAACGGAGTCACAACAACCACGCGCCGGTAACGGTGCACTGTAGAGGGGGGTCACGATGAACAGGCACAGGAGATGGATGGCGGTACTGTTGGCGGCATTCTGTTTTGCACTGACGGCACATGCCACAGAATATTACGTGTCCAAGACCGGGAACGACGCGAGCAACGGCACGAGTTGGGCCTTGGCCAGGCTCACGATCCAGAAAGGCATCGATCTGGCGACGTTCGATGGCGACATCGTAAACGTATCGAACGGGGTCTACAC
This sequence comes from bacterium, assembly GCA_037134355.1. Lineage (GTDB taxonomy): Bacteria > Verrucomicrobiota > Kiritimatiellia > CAIKKV01 > CAITUY01 > JAABPW01. The sequence continues at coordinate 34,177 of JBAXMJ010000002.1, forward strand.
GATCACCGCATCCCTCGCGATCACGAATGGCATTGGCATCACCGTCCGCAGCTTGAACGGAGCATCCAACACCACGGTGACGGCCAACAACAATGCGGGTGTAAGAGGGTTCAAAATCACGGGCGCAGGAAGTACGCTCGACGGACTGACGATCACGAAAGGCAACATTAATGCTAACCCTGGAGGAGGCGGGATCCTATTCCAGGACAACGGCTCGGTCTGCACGGTGAAGAACTGCGTCATCCTGTACAATCGCACCTTAAATAAGCCCGGCGCGGCGGTATATGTGGAAGCTACAGGGAAAGCGTTGCTCCAGAACTGCGTCATCGCCGGCAACCAGAACGATGGGAGCGACGGCACAATCGCTCTCAACAACGGCGGAACGCTGACGATTGATAACTGCACCGTAACCCGCAACTACAGCTCCGGCTTTAGTAGTGGAATCTACCTTATCATGAACCCGACCGTGATCGTGCGAAATACCATCGTGTATGACAACCGCTTCTTCTGGGGCGTCGTGAACTCCGGCGACTACGGGGGAGGAGTGTTCGCCTTCACGAACTCTTGCATCTTCCCCAAGCCGGTCAAAGGCAGCGGCAACGTGACCAATGCCCCGCAATTCATGTATGACGGCGACGGCTATGGGTTGAGTTACAGCAACAACGCCAACCTGCGGCTGCAGCCCGGTTCGCCGTGCATCGATACGGCCCTGGCGGCCGTTGCGCCGCTAACGGATATCGAAGGCAATGCCCGCAACAACGACGGTAACGGCGATGCCGTCAATGGCTACGACATGGGCGCGTATGAGGCGCCCGCGTTCGGCGCGGGCCCGCTGCGTTTCAGCCTGCTTCAGGACCGGATCGGAGGCATCACGCCGTTTCCCGTGGCCTTCATTGCCACCAACGTGGCCGGTGCGCAAACCGGCGGACTGCATTACAGTTGGAACTTCGGCGACGGCCAGACGACGAACGGGGCCACGCTCGCCGTCGTCACGAACAACTACGCCACGCCCGGCGTCTATCGGGCCTCGCTGATCCTGAGCAATGACCAGAGCGAGGCGGCGACCCAGTACTCGCTGCAGATCCTGGCGCCCGCATCCAAAGTCTACGTCGCCAAGGGCGGTTCCGCCACATCGCCGTACGACACGTGGGCCAAGGCGGCGAGCAACATCCAAGCGGCCATCGATGTCAGCTACGCGGATGCCGGCACAAACTCCGTAATCTGGGTCTCCAACGGGGTCTACAATCTCGCAAATCAAATCAGAGTCGACCGGCGGGTCGCGATCCAGAGCGTGAACGGATACTCCAATACGATCATCGCCGGATCGGACGCCGAGCGGTGTCTGAACGTGACCCCCGATGGAGCCGGGTTCGTGATCGACGGCTTTACCGTGACGAACGGTTATGGAGCAAACGCAGGGCCGGGCTACAAGTATGGTGGCGGCCTGTATGCGGCCGGCAGTTGTCTTGTGCGGAACTGCTGGTTCCAGAAGAACCGCAGTGTTTCCGATGGCGGGGGAGGGGCGGTGGGCGCAGACTACAGCGCAACACTCCGTCTTGAGAATTGCGTTCTCGCCGGAAACTGGGGGAAATACGCCGGCGCTGCAACGGCGCAGAACAGCAGCACGATACGGTTCGTCAACTGCACCATCACCGGCAACCAGTCGGATAACGTGCCGGCCGGGATCCATGTGAACCCCGGGGCCACCATGACCTTGACGAATAGCATCGTGTGGAACAACTACACCACCGGCGGTGCCCTGTCCAATTACATCCCAGGCACCGTGACGTTTGCGTACTCCTGCTCCGACCCTGTTCCCGCCGGCACGGGCAACACCAATGCGAATCCGCTGTTCGTGTCCGCCGGCGCTGGGTACGGACTCTCGCATAGCAATGGTAACTACCGCCTGGCGGACGGTTCACCTTGCATCGATAAGGGCAACAATGGCGGCGTGAGTGCGGCCACCGACCTGGACGGCAATCCGCGCATCCAGGGAAAGCAGGTCGATATGGGGGCATATGAGTCGCCGCCGCCGCCGCCGCGCGGCACCGTCTTTACCATTCGATGAGCCGGCAAAGACAAAGCAACCAAGGGAAACCTAATCCCATGTTCAGCAATAGCATGAAGAAAATAGCAGCCCTAAAGAAGAAGACGACCATGTTCAGCACGTTCATCAAGAAGCAGATTCCAGGATTCCTGGGGCTGCTCTGTCTCGCCGGCGTTTCCCCGCCGGCATTCGCCCAGCAGACCGACAATCACGCCCTCCACGCCGTGCCGCATTCAGGTAAGGTCGTCATCGACGGCAAACTCGACGACTGGGATCTGTCCGGACAGATCGACGTCTTCGCCAACTTCAAGACGCGCAACAACTACTCCACCAAGGTCGCCGCCATGTACGACAAGGAGAATTTCTATCTCCTCGTGACCTGGCGCGATCCGACGCCGATGTTCAACATGGTCGACTCCAACTTCGACATCGGCAGTGGTTGGAAGAGCGACTGCCTGCAATTGCGGCTGAAGACCGACATGGTGATCGTCGATGTCGCCTGCTGGTACTCCGCTGCCGCCAAGCACCCGGTGGTGTCCATTCAGTACGGGCGCTACACCGGCGAGAGCGACCCGGAGAGCAATAAGAATTTCCAGAACATCATGGACGCGCTGAAGGTCGGGGCGCTGGAAGCCTTCCAGATGGGCGAGGACGGCAAGAGCTACACCCAGGAGATCGCGCTGCCTTGGAAGCTCATCACCGGCCAGGGCGCCATCGTCAAGGCCACCGGCAAGCCGTACAAGGAACCGAAGACCTACGGCCCGGGCGACAGCTTCAATATGGGGATGGAATTTCTCTGGGGCCCGCCTGACGGCCGCACCTTCCCCATCCACCGCTATGCCGATCTGTTGAAGCCGGGCACGAGCAGCCGCGAGTTCTTCTGGACCGCGGAGAACGCCTGGGGGTCGGTGATCCTGGAGCCGAAGGGGAATCTGAAGTTGCCGGCGGTGGAGTATGCCGCCTCGACCGAGTACCTGCAGAAGACCGAGGGACCGGTGAAACTGAACTACACCATGCCGTTCGACGGCTTTGCCACGCTGGTAGTTGACGACGGGCAAGGGCGCCGCGTGAAGAATGTCATCGGCATGGCCCCGCGCGCCAAGGGCAAGCAGACCGATCTGTGGGACGGCACCGACGACCAGGGCAAGCTGATGCCGCCCGGCACGTATAAGATGCGCGGTTTGCTGCACGCGGGCATTGATCCGGTGTACGAGGCAAGCTATGGTACCCCGGGCGTGCCGCCGTGGGAGACCGGTGATGGTACCGGCGGCTGGATGAGCGATCACAACCCCGATGTGGCCGTGGCCGCGGGCAGTAAGATGATGCTCCTGGCCGCCAGTGGGTGCGAGAGTGGCAGGGCGCTGGTCGGCGCCGACCTCAACGGCCGGCGCAAATGGGGCGAGTCCAAGTTCCAGGGGATCGCCGCCGTCGCCGCCGATGACACCTACGCCTACGCCGGCATGAACCCAGCAGAACCGAGCATCGGCCGCCTGCTGCTGGCCGACGGGAAATACGCCCCGTTCGCCACCCAGCCGGAGCCGCAGTTGATGGTGAAGGTGGCCACAGCGGAAGAGAAGGCGACGGTGCGCGGCCTGGCGGTCGCCGCCGATCGGCTGGCGGTGGCGCTGGCCGGGCCGGATGTGGTGCGCTTCTATAACAAAGTGTCGATGCAGCCGCAGGGCGAAGTCAAACTGACGGCGCCGGGCGGCCTGGCCTACGACACAGCCGGCGCGCTCCTGGCCGTCTCCGGGCAGAGCGTGGTGAAGATCGTGGACGGCAAGGTCACGCCGGTGGTGACCGCCAACCTGGAAAAGCCCATGGGGCTGGCGCTGGATGCCCAGGGGCGGATCTATGTCGCCGACCGTGGCACGCAGCAGGTGAAGGTGTTCACCGCCGCTGGCGCTTTTGACCATGCCGTGGGCGTGGCCGGCGGCCGGCCGCTGCCCGGCAAGTGGGTGGCCGGGGGCATGCGCGAGCCCAACGGCATCGCCATCGACCCGCAGGGCCGCCTCTGGGTGGCGGAAGAGACAATGTATCCCAAGCGCTTCAGCGTCTGGGGCGCCGACGGCAAACCGGTGATGGACTTCAACGGCCCTCCCACCTACGGCGGCTTGGGCGCCTGCGTCGATTCGGACGACAAGACGCGGGTCTTCGGCAACGGCTGCGAGTTCAAACTCGATTACGCGGCTGACAAGGCCACGGTGACGGCGAACCTGCTCGATGGTAACATCAATGGCGAGCTCTTGAAGATCAACGGCCGCGAGTATTTCATAAACAAGCGCGGCGAGTTGTCTCAACGCCGCGGCGATGCCCTGGTCAAGGTCGCGGCGGTCGGGAGCGTGCAGCTGGCAAGAGGCGGCGTCATTCTGGACAACTGGGGGCAGAAATGCACGTTCCCGCTGACCGCACCGAAAGACACCAAGGATTGGTTCGGCTACGTCTGGAGCGACCTTAACGACGACGGCCAGATGCAGGCCGAGGAGTGCCAGACGACCACCGAGAAACTCGACGGCGGTTATTGGGGCGGATACTGGTTGGACGAAAAGTTCAACATCTATACCGGTCCCGGTGGCTACGGTTCCCAGACCGTCTGTACCATTCCGCTGGCGGGATGGACCAAGGCCGGGACGCCCACCTGGGATCTGACGAAACTACGAGTGATCGTCGCGAATCGCGAATCGGTTGGACCGAACAAGCTCTACTGCGTCGGCGAGGGCAAGGTGATCGTCGGCACCCCGCTGACCTGCCTGGCCGACGACGGCACCAAACTTTGGAGTTACGGAAAGGATCTGTTCAACGACGTGCACGGCTCGCACCTCGCGCCCATTCCCGAGCGCGACGACCAGCTTTACGGCACCCTGAACTGCATCGGCACGGCGCAGACGCCGGTGGGCAAGGCCTTCGCCATGGGCTCCAACATGGGCCGGCTCTTCGTCATGACCACCGACGGCCTCCTCGTGGGCAGCGTCTTCCAGGACTGCCGCATCGGCCCGGACGCCTGGCCCAACGACCCCAGGGCCGGCGCCCCACTCGGCGGCGTGACCATGGGTGGCGAATGGTTCGGCGGCTATTTCTTCAAGGCGAAGGCCACGAGTGAGTACTACCTCATCGCCGGCGGCTACACCCTGATTAAACTCAACGGCCTTGACAAGCTGCAGGCCATTCCGGCCTCGACAATCACGGTCACCGGCAAGGATCTCCTCGCCGCGGAGAAGCTGCAAAAGGAACAGGCGGCGGCGAAGGCGGTGGCAAACGAGCTGACCATCACCCGCATCGCGACCCCGGCCAAGCTCGACGGGAAGCTGGAGAAGTACGCCAAGGAGTCAATCGTTTCCTGGAAGGCCGGCAACGCCAGCGCCCGCAGCGCCGTGGCCACCGACGGCACCAGCCTCTATCTTGCCTACGACGTGAATGGCGACGCCAACCCGATGGTCAACGGCGGCAAGGATGTCACCCAGCTCTTCGTCACCGGCGACTCGGTGGACCTGCAGCTCGGCACCAATCCTGACGGTAATGCCAAGCGCGGGGAGGCCGTGCCGGGCGATCTGCGCCTGCTCATCTCGGTGCTGGACGGCAAGCCGGCGGTGGTGCTCTACCGCTGGAAGACCGCCGGCGCGAAACACCCACAGACCTTCACCTGCCCCTGGCGTAATTACACGGTGGAGGATGTGCAGGTGCTCACCGATGCCACAGTGACCATCAACCGCCGCGCCGACGGCTACACCGTCGAGGCCGCCGTGCCGCTGAAGACACTGGGCTTCGACCCGCAGCCGGGCAAGAGCTACAAGCTCGACCTGGGCGTGATCTTCTCCGATGCCACCGGCACGACGCGGTTGCTACGCATGTACTGGGCGAACAAGGCCACCGGCCTCGTCAACGATGTTCCCGGCGAGATCATGGGCAACCCCAATCTGTGGGGCACGGCGCGCGTGGCGCCGTGAGGAGACGGGCGGAAGGAAGATGACTGCAACACGGTTGTCTGCCGCGATGCTTGCCGTTCTGGGTCTCGTGCTTCGAGCCGCGGGGGCCGACGCCGATTTCACCCAGCCGGCGGCTGATCGAGACGCCTGGCGAGGGGTGAGGGCGCAGCTTGTGACGGACTCCGGCGCCGCCCCCCTGCCATCGACGGTGGTCGAGGCGATTGCCGGCTTCGCTCCCGCCGACCGTGCGGTGAGCGCACAGTGGGCTGCGGCCCTTTCCGTCGCGGGTGGAGATGGGGCAGGAAAGGCGGTACACCTCCTTTTCGCGTTTGCAACTCCGCTCCCGGCCGGAACGCTTGTCACCGATTGGGCGGCAGCCTTCAGCGCCGGTCCCGCGCCCGCCTCGCCCGACGACGCGGCCTGGAAGGCGATCGAGACGCCGCCCCGGCAGGCCGAGCCCCGGCTGTTGCCGCTGCCCGCGGACGCCCGCCTGAGCGGGCTGCGCCTGACGGCCCGGACGCCAGAGCAAGGTACGCTGGTCCTGCCCCTGTTGAAGGTGCTCGCGGGACGCCACTTCAACGCCACCCCCTTCGCCTTTGTGAACGCTGAAAGCGAGTACACGCTGGAGAACCCTGGGGGGCCGCCTGTCGTCTTTCGGGCGACCAGCCTGACGCAGGGCCAGGGCGAATGGCGCAACACGGGAGAGGACAGGGCGAAGCGCATCCCCCGCGCGCCGGTTTCCGATGTCCTCCCTTCGTGGGTGGTTCTTTCCTGGAACGAGCCGCATCTCTTCGAAGGCCTGATCATGCGGGGCAATCTCTCGAACGTGAAGGTGTATGCGTTCACCGGACCGGCGGGCATCAATCCCAGCCTGGCGCCCGATGCACAGTGGCGCCGCCTGTCTTTCCGGCAGGTGTTCGAGCGCGGCAACGGGGGCATGGGCGAGCGCTGGTTGGCTGTTGCGCCGGTGGAAACGCGAGGCGTGAAGGTGCTTATTGAGCGGACTGACGGCAGTCCCGTCGCCCGCTTGAACGCCCTTAGCGCGATTGCACGGCTGCGGACCGACACCATTCCGGCGCCGGTTGTCCGCCCGCCTTCCGGCATCGCCATCCCCTACGAGCTCAAGGAGGCGGGCGAAGTCACCATGGTGATTACGGATGCCGGAGGCCGGCCGATCCGCAACCTCATGGCCCGGCGCCAGCGGGACGCCGGCGCGAACCGGGAATTCTGGGATCTGAAGGATACCGGCGGCAAGCTGATGCCCCCCGGCCGCTACGGGTTCAAGGCGATCACCCATCCGCCGCTGACCTTGCGCTACCAGATGACCCCCTATCCGAACATCGGCAATCATGCCCCGGAGAATACGCCGTGGCCCACGTCGCTTTCGGGGCGCGGCGGCTGGCTGGCCGACCACTCGTCGGACGGCGCACTGGCGACGGCGGGGGACCGGGCGTGGCTCGGCTCGGGGACGGCGGAAGGCGGCCATGCCATGCTCGAGGCCGATCTGGATGGACGCAAGCGCTGGGGGCGCCACAATTTCATTGCCTGGACCGGTCCCCAGCTTCTCGCGGCCAATGAAAAATCCGTTTTCGCCTATGCCTGGTCGGCGCAAGCGAGCCAATGGCCCGGTGGCGCGGACTTTATCTGGCGCGTCGAAGCCGAGTCCCATGAGACGCGGACGCTGGCCACGCTGCCGCCCACGTCGGACCGGGCGCGCGGTGTACGGGGCATGGCCGCGCTGGACGACCAGTTGCTGTTGGCCGTGCGTGGCGATCTGCGCTGGCTCGTCAATGCCGTATCCGAGGCCGATATCGACCCTGCGAAGTGCCGTCCCATCCTGTCCGGCCCCGATCCGCGCGATCCCCTCGCTCCGGACCCCCGCCGCGATTTCCTGCGGCTCTTCCGGATCACGGGATCGCCCCCGGGACAACAGGGAAAGGGCCTGACGTACCTGGCCTCCGAGCGTGGTCCCGAGGTCCGCCAGCATATTCTCCTGGCCTTCAATCGCCCGGCCGAACTGGGCACCATGGTTTTCCCCATGCTTCCGCCCGGCGAGATCGCCGTGCGCTTCAGCACGCTCAAGAAAGGTCTGACGCTGCCCGCGGATCTGTATAACGAGGAACTCTGGCAGACGGTTCCTCTGCCGAAAAATCTCCAGGGGTGGAGCGCCGTGCCGTTCCTTCCCGACACCGTGACCCGGGCGCTGCGCATCACCTTCATCAAGGGGGTGGACGATGAGTTTGCCGACGCGCTCGCGATGCCCGGCGACAATCCGAAGCAGGGGGCATGGAGCGCCTCGATCGAGGGCATGAAACTGCTGCGGCGGCGCTACGAGAGCCTGCTTCCCGAGGCCTCGGTCATGGTCAACTCGGGCGTGATCAACGCTGCCGGCGAATGGGATGCCCGGCGCGACACGCCGCTGACTCCGGAAGAGCCCGCTGTCTATGCGCTGCACTGGAAACGGAGCCAACCGGTGCGCGGACTGGCCATCAAGGAGATTGACGCCAAGCGGGTCGAGATCGATGTCTTTACCGGTGGCGACGGACAAGCCATCGACATCAAGGACGATTCGCTCTGGCGGCAGGTTGCCGACTACACGCCGCCTCTGCGCGATTACTATGGGCAAAACTCCGACGCCCGCTACATCGACGGTTACGTCGACTTCGGCCCGGATGTCGTCACCCGTGCCGTGCGCCTTCGCATGGTCGAGCAATGGACGACCCGCGCCGACGGGGCTGCCGGCATGGTCGGTGTGAGACGCGACCGCGGCGGGATGGAGCTCTCGCCGTCGCGCTGCCATGTCTACGGCGTGGCGCCGCTGCGGCACCTGGGCGGCGCGCCCGAGGATCCGCTCGGAGCGCACCGACTGGAAGTGGTGAACACGACGACCGGCAAGATCGAGCGCGAACTGCCGTTGCCCGATGGCGGTGCCCTGGCCGTTGGGCCCGGTGGAACGGCCTATGGCCTGTCGGGCAACCGCATCCTGCGGCTCGATCTTAAAGACGGCAAGCACGAAGCGGTTGTCGAGGGGCTGCAGTCGCCGCGCGCCCTGGCGGTCGATGCCAAGGGCCGCTTCTATGTCTTCGAGGGAGCACCCGAACTGCAGGTGGTGCGCATCTACGACGGGAAGGGCCGCCTGGACGGGCAGTTTGGCACGCCGGGCGGATTCCGTGCCGGCCCCTGGGATCCGACCCGTTTCGGGAACGTCACGGCCCTGTCGATCGACAGCCGCGGCCAGATCTGGGTGGCCGAAAGCCAACAATTCCCCAAGCGGACAACCCTGTGGAATCCCGATGGCACGTTCCGGCGCGAATTGTTCGGGCGTACGGGGTACGGTGGCGGCGGTGTCGGCGATCCCGGCAATCCGAACCTTCTCTATTACGGTCCGCTTGAGTTCGAGATGGATCCCAAGACCGGACTGACCCGGTTGCGCAGCCTGACCTGGACCGGCCCCATGCCGGCCGGAGAGCAGCCGATCTATGTGAACGGCCGCAAATACATGGTGACCCGGCAGTGCTTCTTCCGTCAATCGGTGGGTATCGTCTACCTGTACGATGGCGGCGCGCTCAAACCCGTCGCGGCCATGGGGATGGCCGGCGGGTTCAGCCCCTTGACCGCGCCGCGGTTCCGCCCTCTGCTCGGCGGCAAACCGTTAGCCCACTACCAGTTCGTGTGGTCCGACCTGAACGGCAACGGCGAAGTCGATCCCGATGAAGTGCGGTTGATGCCTGCAACCATTGTGGACGTAACCAATTTCGATCCGTTCCTCGGCGTGACCGGCGGGCGGCAAGCGTACAAACAAGGCGACTTCCTGGCCTTCGAGGTGGAACGGTTCCTGCCCACGGGCGTGCCCGTCTACGCGGTGCGCGAGCTGCCATTCAAGGGCGACAACGCCTACCGGTTGCGTAACGGGAACTATTTCATGCTGGGCGAAGCCCGGGGCCGGGCTCCGGACGGAACCGAGCTCTGGCACTATCCGACTGAAGGCACGGGGGTCCATGCCTACTATAAGGCCGGTCCGTTCAGTCCCGAGCAGGTGGTGGCGGAGTTCAGCATTATCGGACACGGCATCGCGCCGAAGGGTGATCTGGGCGAATACCTGGTGACCAGCTCGAATCCCGGCGCCTGGCACCTCTGGACGGCGGACGGGCTGCTCGCCGCGTACATCTTCCTCGATCAGCGCGATCCGCGGGCGCGGCTCTGGAATATGCCGGAAGCCCGCCGCGGCATGATCGTCGAGAACGTCACGGCCGGCCAGGAACATTTCTGGGGTTCGGTGACCCAGGCTGACGATGGCCGGACACTGGGGGTTTACAATTCCACGCACGTGTTTGAAATCGAGGGGATGGACCGGTTCCGGCGGTTTTCGGGCACCCTCGACGTGACGGCGCAGGATGTCCGGACAGCGTTCGATGCCGTGCGCCAGGATGCCGCCGGGGAGGCGTATGGCGCCGCCCGGCTGGCCAGCCTTCAGCGTATCGAGGTGCCCGTCCGGATCGATGGCGACGGCGGGGATTGGGGCGGCATCGAGCCGATGCAACTCGAGCTTCCGTCGCCGTTCTCCGCCTCGCTGCGGATCGCCCATGACGGCACCCAGCTTTACGCCCTGTATGAGGTGTCCGGGATGGGTCCCTTCAAGAACAGCGGGGAGGACACCCGGCAACTGTTCAAGACCGGGGCCGCGGTTGACTTGATGCTGGGGGTCGATCCGGCTGCGCGTGCGGACCGACGCGTTCCTGTCGCCGGGGACCAGCGCCTCCTTTTCGCGATGCTGGGCGGCCAGCCGGTGGCGATGCTTTATGAGGCCGTGGTGCCCGGGTTGAGCGGGCACACGCCGGAGCGTTTCGCGACCCTGGTGTTCGCGACCAGCTTCGACCGCATCCGCCGGCTCGACAATGCCAGGATCGCGGTTCGCGGGCATGCCAACGGCTATACCCTCGAAGCGGCCGTGCCGCTGCGGGAGCTGGGACTCCCCCCAGAGCCCGGCGCGCTCATCAAGTTCGATTGGGGCGTCATGCGGGCTGATCCGGAAGGCCATGGCCTGCTTGGCCGATACTACTGGTCCAACCGGGCCACCAGTATCCTGTCGGATGTCGCTCTTGAGGCGTCCCTCGACCCCTACCTCTGGGGGCACATGCGGTTCCCCGTTGCCGGCGAGCAACGCACCGGGCATCCGCGGCAGCCGGTCCTTGGCGTGGAGCCCGCCGCGGGCGACCCGTTGATCGATGACATGCTTCACGAATTGACGGAAGAATCGCGCTGAACGGAAGGCATACATGCTCATGACTCAGCCAATCGGAAATCACACCCTGGAAGGAATCGATGCATGAAGCGTGTTTATGATCTCTCGGAATTGTCCTGGACGGTTGCCGGTTACACGCCCACGTCCTGGGCGATGGGCCGCAGCATGGAGCTTGGGTTTTTTGCAACCCCGGAAGTCGCCCCCGTCCCGGCAGCGGTTCCCGGCTCGGTGCAGCAGGCGCTGCGCCAGGCCGGGCTGCTGCCCGACTGGAACCACGGGCTCGACTTCCGCGCCTGCGAGTGGGTGGAGAATCGCGACTGGTGTTTCGCGACGGTGCTTCCGGCCGCGTGGCTCGAACAGGAAGGGCGGATCACCCTGCGCTGCCTGGGGCTGGACGCCTGTGGCTTCATCTATTTCAACGGCGACCGGATTCTCGAATTCCACAATGGTTTCCACCCCCACGAGGTCGAGCTGCCGCGCACGGCGGCGGGGAAGGGGGGCAACCGCCTGGAGATCATCTTTACGGTTCCGCCACGCTGGAACGGCACGCCGAATTTCAGCTCCCGGATCAAGGACTGGAAAGCCCGTTTCAACTATACCTGGGATTGGATTCCCCGCACGGTGCAGATCGGCATCTGGGATCGGATCGAACTGCGCGTCCGCGCGGGCGCTGAACTGGGCGAAATCCGCCCGCAGGCGTCGATTTTGTCCGATGGCTCCCGTCCGTGTCTGCGGATTTCCGGTGCCCCCGTGGATTCCGATGCATGCAAAATCCGGCTGCGGCTCGAGGCAGCGGACGGCACGTTGATCCGGGCGGAGGAACGCCCGGCGCATGATTTGAACGAGGGCATCCTTTGGCACGATCTAGCCGTCGAGCCCTGGCAGCCCAACGGAAATGGCCTGCAGCCGCTCTACACCCTCGCCTGCACGCTGGTCGATGCGGAAACCGACGCGGAACATGACCGCGACGTCCGGCGCGTGGGCTTCCGGAGCATCGCCTGGAAGCCCTGCAAGAACGCGCCGCCCAAGGCGGATCCCTGGATCTGCGAAATCAACGGGAGGCCGACGTTCCTGCGCGGCGTCAACTGGACGCCCATCCGACCGAACTATGCCGACGTTACCCCGGAGATGTACCGGGCGCGCCTGGAGCTTTATCGAGACGCCGGTTTCAACCTGCTGCGGGTCTGGGGCGGGGCGTTCCTGGAGAAGCGCTGGTTCTATGACCTCTGCGACGAATTCGGCCTGCTGGTCTGGCAGGAATTCCCGCTTTCCTCATCCGGGCCGGACAATTCCCCCCCGTCCGATGAAGACAGCCTGCGCGAGATGGAACGGATCGGACGCAGTTACGTCCGTCGCCGCCGCCATCACGCCTCGCTTCTGATGTGGTGCGGCGGCAACGAACTGCAAACCCAGGCCGACGGCGCCCCGGGCTGCGGGGTGCCGCTGACGAGCGCGCATCCCATGCTCGGCCTCCTGGAGCGAATCGTCGGGGAAGAGGACGGCGAACGCCGGTACATGGCCACCTCGGCTTCCGGCCCCACGTTCGTTGCCAATCCCGCCGACTTTGGCAAGGGGCTGAATTGGGATGTCCATGGACCCTGGCGCCGGCCGGACGAGAACCCGGACAAGGCCCGGGAATACTGGCGCAAGGATGACGCCCTCTTCCGCAGCGAGACGGGGCACCCCTCCGCCAGTTCGGCCGAACTGCTGCGCAAGTATCATGGGGAACTGGCTGACGGCCCGGTTTCCATGGAGAACCCCCTGTGGCAGGTGACCTTTCAGTGGCTGGAGCGGCGGCAGTTCGAAGCCGAGATGGGCCGCGCCCCTCGGGACTTGGAGGAATACGTCCAGTGGACGCAGAAGAACCAGGCGGAAGCCCTGGTGGCTGCCGCCGAGGCGTGCTTGAAGCGGTTTCCGGCCATTGGCGGATACCTCATCTGGATGGGACACGACTCCTGGCCCTGCGCCGCCAACACCTCGATCATCGACTTCGACGGCAACCCCAAGCCGGCGCTGGCCGCGCTGAAAGACATCATCTGGTGACGCCTATGAACATGATCCCGAGTAACGATGCCGAAGCCTTGGTGCCTCTGGGCGAGTCTGGTGAGAGGAAGGATGTGAAGCGATGAATTCAGCAACATGGAAGAAGCTGGAACATGCGGCGGATGCCCGTCTGAATCGCATGACATTGGACGAGAAGATCGGGCATTTGCTTTGCTGGGACGTGGTGGCGGCGCATTTGCGCCAGGATCCGGCCAAGGTCGTGGAGCTGACCGAGCGCTACCATCTCGGTTCGTTGTTCGTGTATGACTGGACGTCGGCGCAGATCAGCGCGCTGACCGCGGAACTGGATCGGCGTACGCCGGTGCCTGTCCTGATCTCGTCTGACCTCGAACACGGCGCCGGGCCGGCTATCCCGGACGGTGTCGAGTTCCCGTTCCAGATGGCGGTCGGTGCGGCGGATGACGAAGCGCTCGCCGAGACCATGGGGCGAGCGGCGGCGCGGCAGGGCGCGGCCGCGGGCGTGCAGTGGACCTACAGCCCGGTCGTGGACATCAACTACAACCGGCTGAATCCCATTGTCAACGTCCGGGCTTATGGCGATAACCATGAGCGTGTTGCGCGGCTGGCTGCGGCTGTGATTCGCGGCCTGCAGCGCGATGACCTGATGGCCGCCACGGCCAAGCACTTTCCGGGTGATGGCGTGGATGACCGTGACCAGCACATCTGCACCACGATCAATTCGTATTCGCTTGCCAAATGGCGGAAGACGTTCGGTAAGGTCTGGCAGCGCGTGATTCGCGAGGATGTCATGAGCATCATGGCAGGGCACATTGCGCTTCCTTGCGTGGACCCGGGTGAAGGTTTCGTTGGGGGTGTCCCGGCCACGCTGAGCCACAAGATCCAGGTGGAGTTCCTCAAGCAGGAATTGGGGTTCCGCGGCTGTCTGGTCTCCGACGCTATCCCGATGATCGGCATCAGTTCGCATGTGAAGGCGGACGAGTTGGCGGTGTGGAATGTCGCCACGGGGTCGGATGTGGTGCTCTTTTGCGAACCGGCGCGGGATTTCCCCGCCTTGAAGCGCGCGGTGGAGACGGGCGTGATCACCGAGGCGCGGCTGCATGACGCAGTCCGGCGTGTGCTGATCATGAAGGCGCGGCTTGGCTCGCTCGAGACCCGGCGCCAGGTGCCGGCTGTCAGTTCTGAGGAACTGGCCGTTTATCAGGGCGCCTCTCGTGCCATTGCGGACAAGGCGGTTACGTTGTCACGCAACATGGCCGGCATTGTGCCGCTGAGGTTAAACCCGGGCACCAAGGTCCTGACGATCACCCTGAAGTACAATAGCGGGACTGGCCTTGGGCAGGATCAGGGTGAGCGCTACCGCGACCTGACGGTGGTGGATGAGGAATTGCGCCGGCGGGGGCTGGTGGTGGACCATGCGTGTAACGACATGTCGCTCGCCCGCAAGGATGACTATGAGGCGGTCTTCGTGAATGTGAAGATCGTGCCGCACTGCCTGGCCGGTACGGTGCGGATGGTGGGGCATTTGGCGTTCCAGTTCTGGAACTCCGTGTTGCCGGGGGCCCGGAATCTGGTGATCACGGCATTTGGCAATCCGTATCTGGCCGACGAGATTCCGTCCGCAAAGACGATGTTACTTATGTATGACTGTGGTCCGGATGCCCAGCGCGCCGCCGTGGCGACTTGGCTGGGAGAGCAGAGGGCAACGGGCCGGAGTCCGGTGGAACTGGACTAGTTGTTGCCGACCGAATTACCAATCCACGGGGACAGGTTATATAAAATAAAACCCAAATCCTCGCCTAAGAGGCCGACGACAGTGCATTTTCACCGGAATACCCTGTATTGACGCGGCTCAGCCGGGCCTACTCCGCCGGAGGGGCTACGAAGGCTGGAAGGCTTCGCCCTACCTGGAAATCTATACAAATCATCGATGTCTTCGGGTAGGGCGAGGCGTCCCTGCCGAGCCGCGTGGCTTGTTCAGCGAGAAGCGTGAGACGGGTGCGCGTCCGATGAAGGGGGCGGAGTATGGGGGACTGTGCACGGTTCGTCAGCTTCGGGTGGATGTCTATGGACATGGCGCGTCGGCGTAGCGGGTAGGGGCTGGAAAATCCTGCAGTGCGGATCTCAAGCGGCTGGTATCTATGTTCCTATTAGCCTGTCACCTTGTTCCTGTGGTTTACAAGGCCGGCACGTTCAATCCTTGATTCTCAACTACCAGCGAACTATTCTCCATCCATCGGTGCATAAGGCGGTAAAAACACGAAGTCGCCACCTTTGCTACTCGTGTGGATAATACCCCGAAAGAATGGCAGTCATGCTATGAAAAAAACAGCCACGCGTTCGGACAGCAAAGTGTTACCAGCCGTGCGCAAGCCTGTCCGTCTGTCTGCGCCAGTGCAGGTGGATGAGGCTACGCTCCTCGCCGATTTGCGCGGCCTTATTCAGTCCGCTCGCCAGCGCGTTGCTACCGTGGCAAACGCCACGACGACGATGCTCTGCTGGCATGTCGGTTGCCGCCTCTTGAAGGACAACCTCGAGGATAGTCGTGCGGCTTACGGGAGCGAATTCTCGTGACAGTGTCACGAGAATTGACGGCTGAGTATGGTCGTGGGTTCAGCTGCGCTGAAATAGCCCGCATGATTCAATTTTGCCAAGTTTTCCCTGATAAAGGAATTGTTGCGACGCTATCGCAAGAATTGAGCTGGAGAGAATTATGAATAGTGAAACGATGATCTGGTTGGTTGTGGCCATGGCGCTGGCGCTGGTTGTTGCGCCGATCATTTCGATGATCCTGGCCTTCAAGCTCCGGGGTGAGCAAAAGCGGCAGGCTGACGTGTTAGCCATTCTGCTGGCGCGCCGCGAGACGCCTCCCGTTCAACCGAAACCGGTCGTTCCGGTTCCGGCGCCGGTGATTCCTGTAACGCAACCCATGCCCGTTCAGAAGTCTGTTTTCGTTCCCCCGCCCATACCGAAGGAAAAACCGGCCTCCGTTCCTCCTTCGCTCATGCCCCCTCCAAAAGAGCCTAATGAATTCCAGACCAAGGCTACGGAGATCCTGCGCAAGATTTGGAACTGGATTGTGATCGGCGACGAATTTCGCCGACCCGGTACATCGTGGGAATTCGCCGTGGCCACAAACTGGCTTCTGCGGGCGGGCATCGTCGTCGTGGTCGTCGGTGTCGGGTTTTTCCTCAAGTACTCCATTGAGCATGGGATGCTGGGCCCTGAGGCCCGCGTGGCGTTAAGCGTCCTGACTGGCGTGGGTATGCTGGTCGTCGGCGTGAGGATGATCGGGAAGCCCTACCAGCTGGTGGGGCAGGGGCTGATTGGCGGCGGTCTGGCGATCCTCTACTTCAGTATGTTTGCCGCCTGCAATTTCTACCACCTGATCGGAGCCCTCGCGGCCTTCGGTCTGATGGCGCTGGTGACACTGGTCGCCGGAACTCTGGCGGTGCGGCTGAACTCGTTGCTCGTCGCCGTGCTCGGCATCCTTGGCGGTTACGGGACGCCCGTGATGCTCAGCACCGGAGAAAAAAACTTTCCGGGCTTTTTCGGCTATATGCTCCTGTTGGGCATCGGCATTCTCGGTATTGCGCGGCGCCGGCACTGGCCCCTCCTGAATTACCTGGGTTTGGTGCTCACCTACGGTCTGGCGACTGCAGCAATCGCCAAGCAATATATCGCCACTGATTTCGTTGACGTCATGCCCTTTCTCATCGGCTTCTTTGTTCTCTATGCTGCCGTGATGATCCTGCACAATCTGGCGCATGGCGTGAAGGCCGGTTTGCTGGAACTACTTGGCATCATGGCCAATGCGGTGATGTTCTTCGGCCTGACCCACCGGGTGATCACGACCGGTTATCCTGAAAAGTTTGCGGCTTTTCCGGCCTTGGCGCTGGCGGTGTTTTTCATAGTACTCACACGGATTTTTCTGGCTGGAAAGCGGCGAGATCGCGGACTGCTCTACACGTTCCTGGCGCTGGCCGCACTGTTTACGGCCATGACGCCTTCTCTGGCCCTGTCCAGACAGTGGATCACGACAAGCTGGGCATTGCAGGGCGTGGTGATGCTATGGCTGGCCGGCAAGATCGACAGCCGGTTCCTGCGCCTGCTTGGCTGTGCCGCGTGTTTGTTGTCGGTGGGGCGTCTCGCCTTCTGGGATATGCACCGGCAGTTTTCTGTGTGGCTGCCGCCGGACACCACGTGGGTGGAGTACCTGAAGATTGCCGGTGAGCGGCTTCTGTCGATCGGTGTGCCTATCGCCTCGCTCGGAGCCGCGTGGAAATTCCTGCGACGGCCCCCGGCCTCGGGATCCCTTGCGGTGGCGCCGGAAAATGATCTGGCGTCAGATTCCTGGCAGGGTGCGGCCGGTGGCATTATCGCCGCACTGGCGTGCGGCGTTCTGTTTGTCTATGCCCACTTCGAACTGTACCGCACCTGCGGGTTTTTCTGGCCTGCCCTTTCGGTACCGGCTATGACGCTGGCGTGGTTCGCACTGGGTTTGTTCCTGTTGGCCGTGGCGCGGCAGGATGGCGCCAAGTGGGTTCCGCGGGCGCTTGGGCTTCTGTCGATCGGGTTGGTAATCAAGCTACTGGGGCTTGATATGGACGGTTGGCGGTTAAACCAAAACACCAGTTCCTGGTGTTATGGAGGCGACTATCTCCCCGGTCTTGCGCTGATCCGGTTTGTGGATTTTGGCTTATGTATCGGCCTGCTCTCCCTGATCTTTTTCCAGTCGCGGGGGAATGAGCCGGGCCGCCGCGTCGGTCGAAGTGTCGGCATTGCCGCGCTGGTGCTGCTGTTCGTGTATTTGTCGCTGGAGATGAATACCGCGCTCGCCTGGTTTGTGCCGGGGCTGCGGGCAGGGGGTATCACGCTGCTCTGGGCGGCCTATGCGCTTACGCTGTTGCTCTTCGGTCTTGTCCGATCCGTTAAGGGGCTGCGCTATGCCGGCCTTCTGGGCTTCGTGGTAGTGGTCCTGAAGATATTCTTTTCGGATCTCGCGCACCTCGATGCGCTCTACAAGATCGTGGCGTTCATCGTCCTCGGCATCATGCTGCTCGGTGCCGCCTTTGTATACCTGAAGTACCGACAGCGATTCCAAACCCCGACGGAAGGAGATCCCTCTTGAAAAAAAGCCTGGTTACTCTCATTGCCCTGGTGCCCGGTTTCGGGCTTGCGGCCCTGAATCCTGATCATTTCAAGTTCGACCGGACGCTGGAAGGGGCCGCTCCCTTACGGACGGAAGCCGCCGCTGTGACACTGGATTCCGAGTTGCACCGGACGGCGTCCGACGGCTACACCGATGTCCGCGTCATCGATGATCGCGGGGTGGAGATTCCCCGTGCCGTTGAGAAGGTTCTCATCAACGAGACGCGGATCGTTCACCGCACCGTTGGTTCGCGGGCGACGTCCGTAAAGGAGCTGCCCGGTAACCGGATTGAGGCTGAATTCGTTCTGGCCCGGCCTGAATACCGTGCGGATGGGTTTGATGTGGTTACGCCGTTGCATGATTTTGCACGGGCGGTGTCGGTCTCTGGCAGCAGGGATGGTGCGGTTTGGCAACCGCTGGCTCAAAACGCCGACATTTGCGACTACAGCCGGTATCTGGATGTGCGCCGGACAGAGGTGGTGCTCCCTGCGGGATCGGGGCCGAATTTCCGGATCGAGATTGGCAATGCATCGGAGGACCGGATCCAGCCGCTCGTTAAACTGGTGACTCAGAAAGGCGGTCAGGATTCAGGTGCTGAAATCCGAACGCAGGAATTGCTGCGCACCCCGTTCCGAATGGATGGCATTGCATTCTGGAGAAATGATTCAGTGGTTGAAAATCAGCGGGAAGCTCTGCATGAATGGGACTTACCCGCGCCGGTGGTCGTGGAAAATATTCGCGAGAAAACGACGGAAATCACCGTCGATACGGCGCGGTTACCCCTTAATCGGTTGATGCTGGTGAGTACGTCCCGGAACTTCAGCCGCACGGCCCGAGTTCAAATCCAGACGGTTGAGAACGGCGTGTCCCAGTGGCGCCCCCTGGCTGAGGCGCGGGTGCGGGATGTGGATCTGCCGGGATTTGTCCGTTCGGATGTGGAGATCGATTTCCCGGAGCAGCGAGCGCGCCAGTTGCGTGTGATAGTCCTGAATGGCGACAACCCGCCCCTGTCAGGGGTGCGGTTGCGCGGCTTCGGGCCTGTGTACCGGGTTCTGTTGCTGGTCGAACCGGGCCGGGCTTATCGCATGCTGTATGGGGGAGAAAATCTTCAGGCGCCGGTATATGATCTAGAAGCGGTGTTGACGCCGGTGCGGCAGGGGCTTCAGCCGACGGCGCGGACACTGGGGCCGTCCCGTGAGAATCCCGCCTATCGGCCTGCCCGGGTCGGCTTCGGCGCCTGGCTCAATAAGCCTGGGTTTTTGACCGGTGCCATTATCCTCGCCGCATTGGTTCTACTGATTGTGCTGGCTCGTTCGCTAAAACGGGTCGGCGGATCTCTGGACGGGGACGATCAGCATTGACAGGACCCGCCCGCTCTTTGCACACTTCCCGTCTATGGCCGAAATGAATCTTCCAAATAAGATCACGGTCGGGCGTATCGGCCTGACGTTTGTGATGGCGGGCTTCCTGACGATGGGTATTCCCTACGGTAAGACCCTGGCTTTGATCACCTTCGGGTTGGCTGGGCTATCGGATTGGTTGGATGGGATGCTTGCGCGCCGGCTGGGAAAGATCACGATCTTTGGCCAACTCATGGATCCGCTGGCCGACAAAATTCTGGTTTGCGCCGCCTTTGTCAGTTTTGTGGCCATCCATATGGTGCCCGCCTGGATTGTCATCACGATCATCAGCCGTGAATTTGTCGTCACCGGGTTGCGGCTACTGGCAAGCCAGCAGGGAAAAGTTCTTTCTGCCGGCCCCTGGGGCAAGCACAAGATGATCTGGCAGACCGTCACAATCGTCGTCATCATGCTTGGGGTTGCCTTGCAGGAGGAACTCCTTCCAGCCGTTCTGTCGGCGGCCGACCATGCCCGATTTATGCTGGAATTTCAGGTGTACTTCACCTCTGTAACGATGTTTTTGACCCATCTTGTGGCGGCCTTGACCGCAATTTCGGGGGTGATCTATCTCTGGGATGGGCGCGATTTATATATGGAGCACACCTAAATGGCACAGGATTGGAATATTAAGTCACGATCAACGGCCTGTGCGGGATGCCAGGCTGGGTTTACGGACGGGCAGCCCTATCACACCCGGCTCGTTTTTCAGGAGCATGATTATTCGCGCGGGGATTATTGCGAGGCCTGCTGGGCTCCTGAAATGGCGGCGAACCCGGGCTACAGCTCGTGGAAGGGATATTTCAAAATGCCGTCCGCCGAGCCGGATCGCCGGATCAAGAAGGAAACGGCGGAGACGTTGCTCCGGGAATTAATTGAAGGGGCTGACGCTTCCAAGACCAGCGTCATCTATATTCTGGCCGTCATGCTGGAACGGCAGCGAGTTCTGGTGGAGCGTGAGGTGAAGACCCTGGAAGATGGCTCACGCGTGGTGATCTACGAGCACAAGAAAACGGCGGAGACCTTTGCCATTACCGACCCCAAACTGAAGTTGACCGAGCTGGATTCGGTGCAGCAGGATATTATGGCCTTATTGACGGGGTCGGGGCAGGGAGACGCCCCGGTGGCGGAGCCATGTTCGACCTGAAGATTATCAACGGGATGGTATTGGACGGCACGGGGGCCCCGGCGGTCCGTGCGGATGTCGGGATTGTCGGGGATCGCATCACGGCCGTCGGTGATCTTGGCAAGGCTGAGGCTAAAAAGAGTCTTGATGCTGGCGCCCGGATGGTTTGTCCCGGTTTCATCGATGTCCATTCCCACTCCGACGCTTATCTCCTCATCGAGCCCTCTGCGACCAGCAAAGTGTATCAAGGGGTGACGACTGAGGTGATTGGTAACTGCGGAGCTTCGGCGGCGCCCCGTCTGGGTGACGCGCGAATGCCCTCGGATTGGCAGACGCATACTTATCCCGGGTCATGGAACACGCAGGTCGAATACCGGCGGTTGCTGGAGCAGGTAAAGCCGGCAGTCAATGTGGTTTCCCTGGTCGGGCATAATGTCCTGAGAGCGTCTGTGATGGGATACACGGGGCGGGCTGCCACGTCGGAAGAATTGACCGCCATGGAACGGCTACTCGAGCAGAGTCTGGACGATGGAGGGCGGGGGTTGAGCTCGGGTCTGATTTATCCCCCCGGCATGTACGCCACGACGGAGGAAATCACAGCGCTGGCTCGTGTGGTGAAGAGGAAAGAAGGAATTTACACCTCCCACATGCGGAGCGAAAGCAGTCGGTTGATCGAGGCGCTTGAGGAAACCATCGGCGTGGGCCGCGCGACCGGGGTTCGCGTGCAGGTGTCGCATCTGAAGACGTCCGGGTCAGGAAACTGGCATTTGATTGATGCCGCGCTCCAGACCATCGAGCGGGCGCGCACTGCGGGTATTTCGGTGGCGGCGGACCGGTATCCCTACCTTTCCTCGTGTACCGAACTGGATGTCATTTTTCCGGATTGGGCCACGGAGGGCGGGCGTGATGCTGAACTGGCGAGATTGCGAGAGCCGGCCACCCGCGCCCGGCTGCGGGCAGAATTGATTGGGAATCGTTCCGAACGGTCCTGGGGTAGCATTACCATTGGATCCACGAGCGAAGAAAACGCCCGATTCAGGGGGCGGCCCCTGGAGGAGGTGGCGGAAAGTCTGGGAATGGAGCCGGTCGATGCGGCGCTGTTCCTGATCGAGACCGATGCCTTGATGACCAGCGCCTTCTTTCAGGGGATGTGTGAGGATAACCTGTGGAAAATTCTGGCCCAACCTTGGGTTATGATCGGATCCGATGCGTCGCTGCGGGCGCCCCGGGGTCCGCTGAGCCATGACTATCCCCATCCCCGTGCGTACGGCACATTCCCGAAAGTCATCCGTGCGGCGATGGACGGAAAAACGGTTCCGCTGGCGACGACTGTGATGAAAATGACCTCATTGCCAGCAGGCCATTTCGGACTATCAGCCCGGGGTGAAATCCGGGTGGGCTATGGCGCGGATATTACGATTTTCGATCCTCAGTCCATCCGGGATGAAGCGACCTACAGTGACCCGCACCGGCTATCGGCCGGAATTTCCCATGTCCTGGTGAACGGGACGCCGGTCCTGGAAGACGGTCGTCTTACGGGGAAGCGCTCCGGCCAATGGTTGTGAGAGGCTTACGGAAAGCCTCACGAAACCTTCTTGATGGTCTTCGCAGCGTCCAGGGCGTTTCGGATTGCGTCTGCAATCTGGCGAAGGACGATGGGCTTCATCAGGATTTCGTGGATGCCTTCCGCCAGCAGATCCTGATCGGACACCGTCTTGCTGAAGCCTGTGCATAGCAGGGTTGGAATATCGCGCCGGATCGCATGCATTTCCCGAACCATTTCCATACCGGTCATTCCTGGCATGATCTGGTCGGTAATAATGAGATCAAACCGCTTGGGTTCCTGTTTGAAGATCGCAAGGGCGTCCTTAGCCCGATTGGCGGTTGTTACCTGATACCCGAGAGCGGTGAGCATCTGGGTTGCCATAGCCACAATGCCGGGTTCGTCATCCACAAACATGATCGATTCGGAGCCCCGAGGCAGCGGATCGTTTGATGAGGCAATTTGCTCAGCAGCCTCTGCAATCAGAGGCAGGAAAAGGTGGAAGGTAGTGCCCTTGCCGACTTCGCTTTCCACGGTGATGATGCCCTGCAGGGAAGAGATGATCCCGTGCACCACCGACAACCCCATGCCGGTTCCTTCCCCGCTCCGCTTGGTCGTGAAAAAGGGCTCAAAAATCCGGTCCATGACAGCGCGGTCCATGCCGTGACCAGTATCGCGGATGTAGATTTCCAGATAGGCGCCGAACCGCAACCGGGCCAAAGCTCCCCGCGTCCGGCTATCCACATTAACCGGACGCATGCCGACTTCCAGGATGCCCCCCTTGTCTTTCATGGCGTGGAGTGCGTTGGTACACAGGTTCATGATCACCTGGTGCATCTGTGTGGGATCAGCCTTCACGATGTCGCGATCAATTTGGATCTGGGTTCGCAATTCGATGAGGGGCGGGACGGATCCCCGGAGTAACTGGATGACTTCCTTGACCAGGGGAATCAGGCGGAGGGGTTTCGCCTCATGTTCAGTCTGGCGGCTGAAGGTCAGGATTTGTTTGACCAGTTCCTTGGCGCGATGGCTGGCCTTCAGGACTTCCTCAAGATTGGGCTGAATAGGGTCATCGGGACCGGCGGTCAACATGGCCATTTCAGTATAGCCGATGATGGGGGTGAGGATATTGTTGAAGTCATGAGCGATGCCGCCGGCCAGAGTGCCGATGGCTTCCATTTTCTGGGCCTGGCGCAGCATTCTCTCGTGCTGGTGAAGGGTGTCCTCGGCGCGGCGGTGCTCGGTTATATCCTGGATTTGGACCATGAACCCCTTGGGTTTATAATCCGCATTCAAACCCAGGTTTGTGACCAGAATGTCAAAATGACTTTTCCCCGTCCGTGTGGAGGCGTACCGGTTCTCGCGTTTTACCTCGTCGAAGTCGGTGACATTCTCATAACGAACGGTCCCTCCCTTTGAGAGCGTTGTTTGGGATTCCGGAGACAGGTTTCCCGAATCCAGGAGCCGGATGGCGGAAAAAGCGGAGTGCTCGCTTAATCCGAACATGGCCATCGCGGCCTGATTGACCTCGGTCAGTTCCCGGGAGGGGCTGTACAAGGCGACGCCGATGGGGGAGCGGGAAAAGAAATCAGAGAAACGCTGTTCGCTTTCCCTGAGAGCCAATTGGGCTTTCCGGCGGGCGGTGATGTCGTGCAGGTGATAATAGACAATGGGCTTCCCCTCATGGTCGAGGATGCGGAGGGTAACCTCAAAGGGTTTTTCTCCTCCAGTTTTGGTCCGAAACGAGAGTTCAGTGGTAAGCGAGGCGGGTGGACCGTTTTCCGGTAAAGCATCCGGCAGGTGGGCATCCTTCCATTTTGAAAGCAGTTTGGAATAACGGGGACCGCCAGCGCTCTCGAAATTGATTTCGATATCGCGAGGAGACAGTGCCAACAGTTCTTCGCGGCTGAAGCCCAGGTGCATACAGGCGGGTTCGTTGACTTCCAGAAATTTACCCGGAATGCCTTTTGCATCCACGCCGTGAATCAAGATGGCATCGGGAGTGTTGTTCAAAAGGGTTCGATACCAGTTCTTGTTGGCCTCCGCGATCTCTTCGCGGCGAAGATGGTCATCCACGGTTTTTAACAATTGACGGTTGGAGGCGGCTAGTTTTTCAGTTCGATTCTCGACGCGTTTTGAAGCCTGGATGATAATCCCGAAAAGGAGTCCGCCTCCGAGTAGTAAGGACAGGAGAATCAGGCCTGCTTTCGCAAAGAGAGACAGAGGCTCCTGATATCCCGTCCATTTGGATAGAGTCCGGAAATAGTGGGAATCCCTGTTCTGTTTAAGGGATACAAGTTCTGTTTCAAGTTTAAGAAGAAGTTGTCGATTCGTGTCGCGTGCCACGGCAAAATGAAAATCCACCGGGCCTGTGGTGATGAGACTGGTGACCAGGCCGTATTGTCCTTTGTTTTTTGCATTAAAGAAATGGTCTACCAAACCGCCATCCGCACGTTTAGCCTGAACGGCCTGCAGAACATCGGCATAACTCCGCATTTCCAGAAATTGGCATTTTGAACGGGCTTCACGGAGCGCTTCCTGAAGGCGGATGTAATGAATGTCGTCGCGGACTACGGCGATCGTTTTTCCATTCAAATCCTTGAGGGAGGAAACGGGATTGCCGGGGGGCACGATGATTTGCGCATGGGAGATGAGAATGGCGCTCGGACTGTAGTCTAACTTGTCAGCGCCATCGAGCGGGAGTGGGGCCGGAACAATCAGATCGACGTCCCCCTTTATGAGTTTATTGATGATGGATATCCGGGAATCCACCTGATAAACGAACTTCCAGCCGGTGCGAGCCGCCATATCTTCGAGCAGGTCAATACAAAGGCCCTCCGGGGTTCTCTGATCCTGGCCCAAGGTGGTTAACGGGGGTTGCAGGGTCACTCCCACCCGGATTGTTTCGGCGGAAAGCTGCCACCCTGCAAGCAGGGTGAAGGCCAGAAATGATAGCGCTGTTTTTCTCATGAATCCGCAAGTCAAGTTAGTCCGAATCTACCATAACGGCATTGCGGAACCAGTAAGAAATTTTCAGCGCCCTTCGAGCTGGGCGATGGCCCGCTTCATGCATTTTCCATCAATGGTCCAGGTTCCCGAGACATATCCCGCGAGAAGGGCATTGTCGCAAACGGCGTTGATCAGGCGCGGAATCCCGCCCGAATAGCGGTGGGCAAGGTGGAGGGCCTTGTTTTCAAAAACAAGGCTTTCCCCGGCTCCGGCGGTTTTCAACCGGTGCGTGACATAGGCCTCGATCTCGCTTTCGTCAAGGGGGCCGAGATGGTATCGGACCGTGATCCGCTGCCGCAACTGACGCAGAGAGGCATCGTTCAGTTTGTCCGCCAGTTCAGGCTGTCCGATGAGGACGATCTGGATGAGCTTCTGGTGGGTGGTCTCGAGGTTGGACAGCAACCGTATCTGTTCCATGAGTTTCAGGGAAAGATTCTGGGACTCGTCAATCAGCAAGGCGACATTTTCTTTGGCTTCCATTTTGGCCAGCAGGAAGGAGTTAAGGGTCTGGATCAGTTTCAGCATATCCTTGCCGGCTGTCTTCAATCCGAAATCCTGAAGGATGGCCCGGATCAGTTGGGTTTCGGTCAGGCAGGGATTCAGGATCAGAGCGGTTTGGACATTCTGGCCGAGTTCTGCGAGGACGGCCCGGCAGAGTGTTGTCTTCCCTGAGCCGATCTCGCCGGTAAGTTGAATAAAGCCCTTGCGTCCCCGGATGCCATACATGACGTGATTATAGGCTTCCCGGTGTTGACGGGACATAAACAGGTAGTGGGGATCCGGAGTGATGTTGAATGGCGCTTCCTTGAGTTTGAAAAAATCGAGGTACATATCAGGGCTGTCCCGCTTCTCCCGCGAAACGCCAGGTTGATCGGGTGTCGCGGGTGAGGGGCAGGTTCAATAGCCGTGCCCGGACTAACTCAATAGGAATGGCTCCTTCGAAAAGCACGGCGTCATGGAAGGCCTGTTCCGTCATTTTCCCCGACCCCACAACTTCGTGGTGGAGTGCTTCCAATTGAAGGGCGCCCAGCGTGTAGGCGGCGGGGTAGAGGGGTGGGAATCCGTCTCCAATGAAGCGTCGGACTTCGGCTGTGGCTCCGAGACGTTCATGTCCGACTCGATTGACCAGAAAATCCACCATGTCGGGTGGAGTCATTTTGCCGAGATGGAATTGGAGGGCCACCACTACACGGGCGGCCCGGTTGATTCGCCAGAAGAGCATTCCGAGCCGGTCTTCAGGAGTGGTTGCCCAGCCCAGATCCCAGAAGCGCCTTTCGCCGTAATGTGCCCAGCCCTCGACATAAAATGGGGTGCTGAAGAGAGCGCGATGGGGCTGGTGCCGGGTTGCCTGAAATCGCTGGAGATGGTGACCTGGAATGAGTTCATGGGGAGTCACGGTGCGCATGAAGTGGCGATTATTGCCGCGCATGGTCATGAGTTTATCCTCATGGTTCATGTCGTCGCGGGCATAGGCGATCATCATGGTCTGTCCATTGTAGGCGGCGTAGGGGATGGTTTTCAGGGTTTCCGGTGGCATCATGGTCAGGCGCCAGGTCTCCTCGCAAAGCGGGGGGGTCGTCACCAGTTTATGGTCTTGGCAGAAGCGGACGGCGCTCAGGGCCGTTTCACGGATCAGGGAGTCCTGCGCGCCCGGGGCTACAAAATCCGCCTTCACCCGGGTCAGGGCGGATTTCCAGTCGTCGCCGCATCCCATGGCCCGTGCCTCAACTTTCATCGCCTTTTCACACCAGGTCATTTCTCTTTCGCCGAGGAATAGGAGTGCGCGGGCGTCATAGGGAAGGAACTCGCGACGGAGCGCGGTGGCCACTGCTGCTTCGCCCACAGGCTGGCCGACGAGGGGATCATCATCCTTGCCCTTGATGCCGGCCGCATTTTCCCGGAGCACCTTGATGTAGTCCTCTATCGCCTTGTCGGCTTCTTCATAGGGCTTTCTCAGCCACCAGGAAAACTCCGGATTGAACCCATCATAAAACGCGAACCACGACTTCAGGGTTCCTCTGAGCAGTGTGGCGGCGGCGGCGGCTTTGTTGGCCAGAGGGGCCGTAACTTTAAGCGGTGGGCCGGTGGACGAATGGGTGGCGGCGGTGCTGTTGGAGGGAGCGATATTCAAGCCAAGTTCGACGCGAACTTTGAGGTCCTTGATTTGTTTGGCCAGTTCGCTTACCCGCGCGGCTGCCTCGCGGCTGTCGAGCTGTGTGCCCTCCCACCGGGCCTGTTCCAAGGTGTAAAGGAGGCTCCGGAAGGCGAGGACAGAATCCATTTCAGCCCACTCTTTCCGCTCGAAGGCGATGTCGTCGAGGCCGCATTCCAGCTCATTCCGGAGGAGGATGGTGTCCACTTTTCCGGAGGGAGGAAGTGAATCGAAATCCACGGCACGGAGCCGGGTCAGCCACTGGGTGTACAAGGAATTAAGGTGATCAAACCGCAGGGGGGCTCCGGGTAGATCCGTGGCGTTCATGACGTCCTGACGGTCGGCGGCAAATTGGGTGATTAACTGGGGCAGAACGGCATCCGGGGGCGCCTCGGCCAATAACCCGAATGGCACTGCCAGGAAAAGGGTCGTCGCGGTCAATAAGGGCAGAGCGGCTTGTTTCATGTTCGTTCCTGAGTCTTTCTTTTTCGAAGGGATCAGTCGAGTCTAAAGTCAAGGGCCGGTCGTTCGCGGGCTGAGCCACTTTTGTTCAAGGGTGTCGAGGGAGGGGGCGTCATGAGGGTAGGCGGCGGCCAGGGCGGCGGCAAGATCCTTGCCATCCCGGAGGGCGCGGCAGAAAGACCCGAAGGAATCGCCCCCGTAGGTCTTGATCAGGAATCCGACCACACTGGATGATTGGGCATAAAAAAGAGACACGCGCTCCCGGTCAGTATCCCGGCGGATATCCATGCTGAACAGGGTTTTGAGCAGAAATCGACGGGACATCAGGCCGCCAGCCGCAGGAGGCTTGCGGCCACTCTGCTCCCATTCTGAAAACCCTTCCGTGAGCCAAAGAGGAACACGGGATTCACCTATGAAATCAGAGAGGATCAGGTGGGCCAATTCATGAGGAAGCAGGTCGGAGAGGAATCCTTCGCCGCTCTGACGGTAACTGGCGATTTCGTGGCGTTGCGGGCTGGCCCGGCCGGCCGCCCAGGCCGGGGCGTCACAGGCCTCTGAAAAGGCGGCGGCCGTGGGGTAGATCAGGATCTTTACCCGGTTATCCCAGAGCCAGAAATTCTGGTAGCGCGTGTAGCCGAGATCGGTAGCGATGGTGGAGTAATAGGATTCCGCGCGTTCAGAAACGGTTTTGGCGAGGGGCTCGTCGCCGATGTGAAGCACGATAAAATGGGTGGAACTGACCTTTTGCCACGAGGGAGTATCGGCGGCAGGGGATAAGCTGGCGAAGAATGCCAGACTGGCGGTCAGGATAAGAAAGCGTCCATTCACGGTGTCCTATTGTTGCGGACAGCCGGCGGAAGGCGAGAAAAAAAACGAGGCCGGCCTTTCGGGGCCGACCTCGTTTCGGGGTTTTTTGGCGGGGGTTAGAACACGTAGGAGGCCTTCAGGCTTCCCGCCACGAACTCACTGTCCTTGTAGAGTCCGGCCGCACCGTCCTTGATAGCGCTATCAGGTAGGGCGGTATACTGGACTCCGGGAGTAATGGTGAGGGACTTGGTCACCGGGATGCTCAGAGACGCGCCGACGTTCATATCGTTCAGCGCATTCTCGTCCACACCGAAGTAGAACGAGTTGTAGTTGGCGGTCGCCGCACCAAGCGAGGCGAAGAGGGACAACGTGACCTTCTCTGCAATACTGTGACTATAGGCCAGCGAGAACACCCCGTAGAAACCGTCAGCCTCGTCGAAGTCATAGTAGACGCTCAGCGAGGGTATGATCGGCAGCGTGGGCAAGCCAACCGAGGCGTAAACTTCCCGGGTTCCTCCGAAGGTGGTGTTCGGGAAAGTATACTCAACCAATCCCGTTCCCAGCGCTACGGCGCCAACCGTCTTTGAATAGCCGAACGTCAGGTCCAACTCCGACAGATCAGGAGCATCCTCGGTGACGGCATCCGTGAGATTCATGTTACCCCACGTATTGATCGTGAAGGCGCCCTTGCCCAGGGTGAAGGAAGGTTGGAGAACCGCTTCATTGTTCAATACCTGACCGCGCCAGACGTAGCCGTTCAAGACCGTGGCTTCTGCCACGGCGGTCGGCGGGGTCGGGGCTGGATCCTCGGCGCGGACCATGCTAGTTACGCCCAGCACCGCTACCGTCATGATGCATTTCAAGCCGTTGTTCAGTAATCGTCCCATCATCTCGTTTGTTTTCGTTTTCATCTTATTCGATCCTTCTTTCTTTATGTTAGTTTCAAAGAGTCGGGTGGCGGCGTCCTGTCCGGGGCCGCCACCCCTTTATGTTTGCCTTATCCGATCGCTTCGTGTCCTGTTTCACCGGTCCGGATGCGAACGCACTGTTCCAGATCGAGGACAAAGATTTTTCCGTCCCCGACTTCCCCGGTTCGTGCCCCTCCGGTGATAGCCTCGATGGCCGCCTTGACATAATCGTCATTCACGCCAATCTCGAGCTTCATCTTTTTCAGCAGGGTACCGGCTTCCTTGTGGCTCCGGTAAACCTGGGCGATACCGCCCTGGCGCCCGCGCCCCATTACGCTCGATGCGGTGACCAGGTGCACTTTGCTTGCCGTGAGCCGTTCCAGGACTTCGTCCAACCGGTCGGGCTGTATAATTGCTACGATGTATTTCATTTTATTTCTCCTTCACTTCGTCGTTATCTTGGTTGTTTTCTTAGTCCAGCACGGTGTAACCGGTTTCACGATGGTCCGTCAGATCAAGTCCGATCCGTTCAGACTGTTCCGTTGCCCGCAGGCCGATCACCCCATCCACCAACTTCAGCAGGACGAAACTGACCACGCCGGAATAAGCCACGGTGATCGCCACCGCCTTGAGTTGGATGATGAACTGGGCCGGGTTCCCGTAGAACAGGCCGTTTGCGCCGGCGCTGTTGACGGCTGTGGTCGCCCACAATCCCGTGGCCAGCGCGCCCCAGATTCCGCCCACGCAATGCACGCCGAAGGCATCCAGTGCGTCATCATACCCGAGCTTCTCCTTCACGAAGGTCACGAACAGGTAGCAGATAACTCCCGCGCCCAGCCCGATACCCATGGCTCCACCAACCGTGACGAAGCCTGCAGCCGGAGTGATGGCCACCAATCCGGCCACCGCGCCTGAGATCAGGCCGAGTACCGTCATACGTCGGTTGAAGATCACATCCATTGTCGCCCAGGCCAGCCCTGCGACTGCGGTGGCAACATGCGTCACCACAAACGCGCTACCCGCAAGACCGTTCGCCGCGAGGGCGCTTCCGGCGTTAAAGCCATACCACCCGAACCACAGCAAGGCCGCACCCATGACCGCAAACGGCAGATTGTGGGGGGGTGAGAGTTTGTGGGGATGCCCGAGGCGGCGTCCCAGTACGAGGGCTGCGACCAAAGCCGCGATACCGGCATTGATATGCACGACCGTACCTCCGGCGAAGTCCAATGCGCCCATCTTGCGCACAAACCCACCCATGCCCCAGACCCAGTGACACACGGGATCGTAGACAATCGTTGACCAGAGCACCATGAAGACCACAAATGCGGAGAACTTCATGCGCTCGGCAAAGGCTCCGATGATCAGGCCGGGAGTAATCACGGCGAACATCATCTGGAAGATCATGAAGACCTGGTGCGGAATTGTACCGGCATAGTCGGCATTCGGCTCCAGCCCCACGTTTTTCAGCATCGCCCAGTCCAGATTTCCGATCAGCCCCTTCACATCAGGTCCGAACGACAGGCTGTACCCGCAGATTACCCACTGCAGGCTCACGGCGCACATCAGGAAGAAGCACTGCATGAGAACCGAGAGCACGTTCTTTTTCCGTACCAGCCCTCCGTAGAAGAAGGCGAGCCCCGGAATGGTCATGAGCATGACCAATGCCGTGCTAACCAGCACCCAGGCGGTATCGCCTGAATTGACGGCCGACGCTGCGGCCACTGGGGCCGGAATCGCTGCGACAGCAGTGGTTACCGTTGTGGCGGCCTCTTCCGCCAGGGCGGGCAGCGCGCCCGCCAGTGCCATTCCCGTTCCTATAATCCCCGTTATCAATCCTATCCTTTTCATATCTCCTCCTCTTTCTTTATATTAAGGTCAATGTGACTTTGTATCAGAGCTTGTCAATACCATTATCCGTGCCAACCTCAGGCTAATGCTCAATTCTGAATTACATAACATGCTCATAATAAAGATGATGCAAAGATAATATTAAATAAAATGCGCTGCTTTGCATGGCGACTGAAATACAAATACGTATTCAGTACAGTCAATACTACAATTCTGTATCACGGCAGCTCTTGACACTCGAGTGAGCTTCCTCTAGTTTAAATTCAACTTATTTTCTGGCGGTCAAATGGGTGTGACGCAAAAAATCAAGAGCCAATCTGGGCGAAAAAAAATGGCCCGCTCAGGGCGAAGGCCGGCGAGTCTCACCTTGGACGATTACCGGAGTCTGGTTGAGAATTCACCGGATATCATTGACCGGTTTGATCATGACTTTCGCCATCTTTATGTCAATCCGGCGGGCGCCCGGGTTCACGGAGTGAGCGCGGAACAGATGATCGGCAGGACGATTCGGGAGACGGGTGTTCCCGAGCCCTTCAGTACGCTGTGGGAATCCCGGATCCGAAAGGTTTTTAAAACCGGCAAGTCCCTTGTGGTGCGGGATACATTTCCAGTCGTCAACGGCACTCTCTATTACGAATCGCAGTGTGTTCCGGAATGTGATCCCGACGGGGCGATTCAAACTGTTCTGGTGCTTTCCAGGGATATCTCTTCGGCCGTGCGAATTAAGGAGGCGCTGAGGGAAAACGATCAGTTGTTGCAGAAAATCATTGAGCTTTCCCCCTTGTCTATGGCCATTGTCGGAATGGACGGGACAATTGAATATATCAACAGGAAGGCGATCGAGACTTTTGGGTATTCGCCAGAGGACATTCCTGCGATGGAGGAGTGGTGGGGTAAGGCTTATCCAGACAAAAGATATCGGAAACAATCCATGGCCAAATGGATGGGGCATGTTCAGAGGGCGATGGTGGAGCAGACCGAAATCCAGGGGGATGATTACCGGGTGACCTGCAAGGATGGCACCGTGAAGACGATGTTTGTTTTCGGGATTCCGGTCGCCAGCAAGGTGTTTGTCTTGTTCATTGATGTCACTCCCTACAAGACCCTGCAAGGAGACTTGGAGGAGATCCGGGACGGATTGGAAGTTACGGTCAGGGAGCGCACAACCAAACTCCAGGAGCTGGCGGAGGAGATCATCCGGGTTGAACATCGCGAACGGCGGCGGATTGCCTATATCCTGCATGAGGATCTTCAGCAATGGCTGGTGGCGGCGAAGTTCAAGATTGAGGAGCTTCATGACCAGATCCAGACGCCTGCAGCCCGGGAGGCGGCGACTCGGGCGCAGTCCATGTTGGACAAAGCGCTTGAGGTGACCCGTTCACTAACCGTGGATTTGCGACCGCCCATCATCCATGAGCGGGGCTTGAAGATGGCCCTGCGCTGGCTCGCGACGGACATGAAGCATAAATTCGCCCTGTCTGTTCAGATCAAGGTGGGGCCCGTGGCAGAGCGGATTTCGGAGGAGATGGGAATCTTTGTTTTCGAAGCGGTGCGTGAATTATTGATCAATATTGTCAAGCATTCGGGTGTCCGTGGTGCGACCGTTCAGATTAAACCCGAGGGACAGGACCAGTTCAGGGTGGAGGTTTCCGATAAGGGGCGCGGGTTTAACCCGGCCCGAACCGGAAAAAGGAAGTTCGGTCTTTTCAGCATTCGCGAGCGCGCCGATATTCTGAACGGCGACATGACCATTGTTAGTCGGCGTTGCAGGGGAACAACGATCAAATTGAAGCTCCCGTTAAAATCCAAGAAACCCTGACTTTAGGAATGCTGGAGGGGATCCTGCAAACGGGATCAAGGAGTGGCGCGGGTTGCTTCGACAGCGGTGAGCCAGTCGTTCAAGTCCTGCAGGTTCACCGGTTTATGCAGCACTTTGACGCCGAATTCCATGGCCCATTTCAAGGTGACATCAGTCCACAGTCCCGAAATCAAGGCGACGTGACTGGTAGTGCACCCTTTCCGCTTCACCTCGTCGATGAACTGGATTCCGTTGACAGTGCTCATGACCAAATCTGTCACGATGACATCGGGGCAGGGGATATCCGGGGAGCAGCTTCGTGCCGTGAAAAGAGGGCAGAGGGCAGGGTTGGAATAACATGTGACGTCGTAGCCGCGGACTTGCAGGTGTTTCTTGAGGATCTCGAGCATGATCGGGTCATCATCGAGAATCAGCGCTTTTTTTACATTCATGTCGTGTCTCTCTATCTGCTTTCTTTTTCCGGCTAACAGAGTACTCTTTTCGATCTCTAGCGCTCAAGCGCGAAAAACAGGGGGTGGGTGAGCCGAAAAGAAACTTGACGCCCCCTTGAAACTTTTCGCATCCTGCCGCTCCGAATTATTGCCGGATTGTGTAATGGTAGCACAGCAGATTCTGAATCTGCTTGTCTAGGTTCGAATCCTAGTCCGGCAACCAATCAACGAACCCCCTCACGCCCTTTATTACCAAGCCGTTCAGAACATTCCGCATCCGAATTCTGCCCAACGCCTTCACTTCGGATGACACCGTTAAGGCGAAAAATGACACCGATAAGCCGTCGGTATGCAGGTTTATGCAGGCTTGTGCAGGGGATACCAAGAAAACGGGCTATCCGACCATGATCAACGGTGATTTCCATTCATGTCACACGACGCGTCCCTTGCCCTCCGGAAGCAAGTTGCAGGACATCGACAACTTATCTTTATTTACATATATTGACAAAATGACAAGTTATGGCATACTGGCTTCAGTGAATAACAACCAGGGGAAACACATGAACAGCGTCATATCCATCAATCTTCGTCGCCTTCGCAGCATGAGGGGAAAGACCCAGGATGAGATCGCGACTGCCGCCGGCATCAGCAGGGTGGCCTACAGGAACATTGAAACGGGTACTTCGGAACCTCGCTCAGGCACTCTGGATGCCATTGCAGGGGCTTTGGGTGTGGATATCCTTGCCTTGGCCACCCCCGTACCCCAACCGACCACGCTTCGCTTTCGTGCCCACAAGGGACTGACTGCCCAGGAGCGGGCGGAAAGGACTCAACTGGTTACGGATACCCTGAACTGGCTGACGGACTTCAAGGAACTTGAAGACGTCTTGGATGAGAAGAGGCCATCTGTCCTGTCATCAAAGAGCCGACAGACCTCCGATATAGCCGCTCTGGCGGAAAAAGTCCGTCGTGAGGATTTCAAGGTTGACTGTTCTGCCTGCCTGCCTGACATCTGTGACATTCTCGAAAACGGGGGGATAAAAGTTCGTGTTCTCCAGTCCAACATCAAAGGATTCTCCGGGTTTTCGGTCGGCAAGGCGGATGGCGGACCTGCTGTCGTGGTCAACACCCTTTCCACCATCCCGGTCGAACGGCGGATCTTCACGGCAGCCCATGAGCTTGGCCACTTGATCCTTCATCGCAACTCCTTCGACCCCACTGTTGAAACCGAGGACAGCAACGAGGAGCACGAGGCTGACATTTTCGCATCGTACTTCCTCATGCCGAGCAAACAGTTCCAGGATGAATGGACTCGCAACCGTGGCCTTCACTGGGTTGATCGGGTACTGAAGACCAAAAGGGCATTCCGCGTCAGTTGGATGACCGTCCTATTCCGCCTGTGCGAACTCAAGCAGGCGGACAGGAGGAAGATCTTCTGGCAGTTCTCATCGGCCTACAAGAGCAGGTTCGGCAAGGAACTGAGCTACAAGCATGAGCCGGATTCGGCGACGACCATGATGGCCCCCACCCAGCCCAGCCAGGAGCCTGACCGCCTGACCGAATATGACTTCTATGAGGACAGGTTTGACCGTCTGGTCCGCAAGGCACTTGAAAAGGACGAGATCAGTGTCAGCCGGGCCGCCGAGATGTTGGCTATAAGCGTCAAGGAAATGCAGGAACTGGTATTGGAATGGAGGGAACACGAGTGACCTCCCAGCGACCGGTCTTGTTGATCTCTGACGCCTGCGTGTTGATTGACTTCTGCAAAGCCGGTTGCCATGACATCCTTTCCCTTGTATCCCGTCACATCCTGCCGATCCATGTGCCTTTCGTGGTACTCAAGGAAGTCGACCATCTTGACAAGGGCAAGGCGGAGAGAATCGGCATCACTGTTGTCGAGGTCACAGTCACTCAGATCCAGGAGGCGACAGCCGTTCGCGGAGGGCCATCACAGCAGGATCGTCTTTGCCTGATTGTCGCAAAAGACAGCGGTGGTGCCGTCTGGTCCAATGACAAGAAGCTCAGAGCCCTCTGCAAGGAGCATGGAGTCACATCCTATTGGGGGCTGGAGATCATTCTCTTGCTTGTCAAAGGGAACCATCTGGACGGGAAAAGGGCTCACGAAGCAGCAACCCTGATCCATAAAATCGACCCCCATTACATCACAACAGAAGTGTTGGAGGACTTCTTCAGGAAACTGACAGTGTTGATCAAATAAAAAGGGGACGGCTGTAACCGTCCCCTCAAGAGAAATTCCGCACGGGAACACTCGGATCCCAACGCGGAAACCAGCCAGAAATATCTCCACCTGATGGACGGAGAATATATTTCCAGAATGGTCTGGTCAAGGTGTTCCGAACAGAATTCAAGAGGTACACAATGGCTACCAATAAACCCATAGGCGACAACGCCCGGGTTGGTGCTGTCCGTGAACGATCGCAGACCTTCAATCCCCACACGGGATCGTGGGTCAAACGCGATACGGGATCAGGTCAGTTCATTGACCAGAAGGCGGATCAACATCCCTTCAAGGGTGTTCGTAAAGAGAAGTAGAACACAGGGGCTCGGGCCTCAAAACCCGAGCCCCCTAATTCCATACGGACTGAATCCCTGCTCTCTGTCCCCTCATGTCCCTTCTTGTCCCCTCATGTCACCCGCCCCCCTCATTCGGTACAAAACAGTTTGATTCGGTACAAAACATTGGATATATTGAAATTTTCGTGGGTGATATCCGGCTTCGAATCCTAGTCCGGCAACCAATCCCCCCTTTGTTTTCGAGCCGGTTTTGTTGGGTGCTGGGTCATAGCCCGAAAGTGGTGACGACGGTCACTTCAGGGGCGCGGTGAAGGCCGTATCGAAAGTGACTTCGGCGGAACGCTTGAGGAGCGGGCGATTCTGTTTCATGGCATCCTTCAGATCGGCGGCAGCATCCTCGTCGTACCACCAATACCAGGGAGCCCCACTCTCGTTGTTGTATTTCCCGAGGACGGTAGGCGGGGTGCCGAACTTATTCCAGTAGACGAGGCGTTTGTAATTAATGTTCCAGAGCAAGGCGTAAGGGTATTGGGCGAAAACGATCCGGTCAATGTCCCGGCAGAGGGCGTGGCGGGCGGCGACATCGAACATGGGTTTCTGCTTTTCAATGAGGGCATCTACGGTGCTGTCCTTGAACCCACTGATGTTGCTGCTCATTTTCCGGTCGGCTTCACGGGATGACCAGGGTCCCTCGGGATCCTTGAACAGGGATGACCCGAAGGCGGCCCAGGTCATATCGAAGTTGAATTCATCCATGTCGCGGGTCCAGGCGGCCTGATCCTTGGAATCAATTTGCATGTCAATTCCCGCATCACGCAGATCCTCGGCGACAATGGATAGGAATTTCCCCGAGGAGGCTTCGCGTTCCAGAAAGCGGAAACGGAAAGGATGCCCATCCTTTTCTAGCAGCCCGGTGGCCGGATTAGCTTTCCAGCCCGCCTCGGCAAGAAGTTTCCGCGCCTGATCCTTGTCGAAGGCAGTCAGTGGGTTCGGGCACGGATGCCCGGCGTCGTAGAGATCCTCAACGTAGGACCGGTGGAGGAAATACTGGTTGTACATCAGCGTGGCGTTCATGCGTTCGCGGTTGACCAGGTGACAGAGCGCCTTCCTGACGCGGACATCATCAAAAGGGGGCCTCCGCATGTTCATGGCGAATCCTTGAAATCCAATCGGATCGTAGTTGGATATCTTTTGCCGGATGATCCAATTATTCGAGAATTTCTCGCCACTGGTTTCATTCATCCAGAGCCGTGCCATATAGATTGGGAAAAGATCGAATTCGCCCTTTCTGAAGGCTTCAAAGGCGGTTTCCTGGGAGTCGTAGAATTTGTATTTCAGGGTCTGAAAATTGGCGATTCCCCGGGAGGAGGCCGAGTTCCGGTTCCACCAGTCGGCGCGGCGTTCGAGGGTGACGGAAAGGCCTTCCCGGACCGTTCCCATCCGGTAGGGGCCTGAAACAACGGGGAACTCGAAATTGATCTTATTGAAATCCAGTTTCTCGAAAGCGTGGCGGGGCAGGATCTGGAGGGATCCGACGGCGCCCAGGTTGCGCCAGTGGACTTCCGTGGTGGTGAAGCGGATACACCGGTCATCGACCACGACGGGGCTGGAAAACTTCTCGAGGGCGACCTTGTGGGGACCGGTGAGATTGGCCGGGTTCATGATCGCATCGAATGTCCACTTTACATCGGCAGCGGTGACGGGGCGGCCATCGCTCCAAGTGGCCTTCGGGTTCAGCCAGAAGGTGAAGGTGCGCTTGTCGTCTGAAATCGACCATTTTTCAGCCAGGCCGGGTTCATAGTCTGGTGAGAGGGGATTCAGGGAGAGCAGCGATTCATAAAGCATGCTGAAGAGGTCGGCGCTGAAGGAGTTGTTGTCGAGATAGGGATTGAAGCTCTTGGGGAATTGAAATCCGAAGGTTGATAGTTCTCCGCCGGGCACGGCGTCCGGGGAGGCGAGCGGGTTGGGTTTATCCGTCCAGCCGGGCTTTGGAAAACATTCCTCGGCGTAGTTCGGGAGGACTGTGGCGAGTAGAAGGCAGAGGAGGACGGGTTTCATGGGGGTTAGCTCAGCAAAGCGGCGGTGGCTTTCAGGAGGTCGGCAGGATTGTTGGAGGGGATAAACCGGGTTACGTTGATAAACTTATCGCCGGGTTTATGAATACCGCTGGCATCATAGAGAATGATGGCGATGCCGCGGGCCGTGGTGTAGTCGGCCAGGCTTTCGGCTATGGCGCTTCCGGTGGTTCCGGAAAGGAGGGATTTGAGAAGGATCACGGACGGCGAATGGAATTGAAGGGTTTGGGCGAGGGCATGGCCGTCGGTGATCGTCAAGGTGTCATATCCGGCGATGGTAAAGGAGGTTTTCAAGCGCATGTTCAGGGTGGGATCGTCCTCTAGAATCAGGACAACGCGACGTGACTTGGGTCCCGCGTGAGGCTCCACGTGGACCTCTTTCCGGGTTTTGAGGAGGATCCGTTTGACTTCCGCAAGGAGCTGGGTCGGATCGCTTGTTTTAGTCAGGAATCCTTCCACGGCGGTGGTCTTGAAGAATGCCTCCATGTTAGCGCGGGCGGTAAAAACCAGGATCGGGTAGTGGGGTTTCCCGTCGGGGCCGGATAGTTTTTTCAAGAGGGCAAGACCGGTCATGCCGGGCATGCTGATATCCAGGATGATGAGGTCAGGAGTCTGGCGACGCATGGCCAGAATGGCTTCCTCTCCGGTTTGGGCGGTGGTCAAGTCGTATCCCTCAAGTTTCAAAAGATCGCCAACGGTCAGGAGCAGGCTGGGTTCGTCATCAACGAGCAGGATTTGTGCGGGGGTCATGGGCTGGTTTCCTTTCCGGATGGTGTCTGAAAAACGGTCATACCAAGCAAGGCACTCTCGATGTTTTCCGTGAGTTCCCGTGAATTCCA
Organism: bacterium; assembly: GCA_037134355.1. Lineage (GTDB taxonomy): Bacteria > Verrucomicrobiota > Kiritimatiellia > CAIKKV01 > CAITUY01 > JAABPW01. The sequence goes on from JBAXMJ010000002.1 coordinate 73,511, forward strand.
TGGTTTGGGAAGGGTGGGAATGGAAAAGCGGGAGAGGACTTCTGAAGTGGATTCGTCCAGGGTAGCGCCTGTGATTGCGATGATGGGGATGTAGCGTATTGTGGGAGAGCCGCGCAAGGTGAGAATGACGGTGACCCCGTTGATATCCTCCAGGATCAGGTCGAGAAGAATGAGATCCGGCCGGCTCGCCTCCGCCGTGAGGATGGTTTCCTGTCCGCTTTGGGTGGTGATGACGCGATAGCCGAAGGTGGACAGGTGGAGCTTCAAAAGGTTTTGTATTACCGTGTCATTATCAGCCACGAGAATGGTGGGCGGCTCACCGAGGGGGAGGGTCAGCGAGATTTCCGTTCCTTTTTCCTGTCCGGGTGGCGGGCTGGCGATTGAGAGGGTGCCGCCGTGGAGGATGATGATTTCCTTGGAGATGGCAAGGCCCAGGCCTGAGCCTGAGGCGTGGTTGCTGGCCCTGAAATAACGCTGGGTCACCCGGTCCATGGCGTCCGGCGGGATCCCGATGCCCGTATCCGTGACGGTGATCCGGGCGAACGCCTGCTCCGCCTCCGGCCGGACGCTGAGCGTGATGGTGCCGCCCGGCGGGGTGAATTTGACCGCATTACCCAGGATGTTGTACAGCACCCGCTGAATCATGTTGGGATCGCAACGCACGAAGCGGGTGCGTGGATCCAGGGTGGCGGTTATCACGATTCCGGCGGCGTCGGCCTGGGGACGCAGAGCTTCCAGGCAACGCCTGACCAGATGTCCGAGCGGGGCGGTGATGGGTGAAAGGGTCAGGGACTGGTTATCCAGTTTGCCGAGATCCAGGATGTCGTTGATGGTGGCGACCAGACGCTGGCATTCGACGTCGAACAGTTTCAGGTAGCGGATTGCATGGTCGGGAAGGGGACCGGCGATCCCTTTCAGGAGATTCCGGACCCCGTACATCATGGAGGTCAAAGGGGTTTTCAATTCATGCGAGACATTGGCCACGAATTCGGATTTGGCCTGGTTGTTTTGCTCCAGCCGGATGACGGCTGAACGCAGGTCGTCCTCGGTCTGCTTGCGCTCCGTGAAATCATGAAAGAGGGCCAGGATATATTTCGTACCGCTCAGGAGGATGGGGCGGGCGCTGACCAGAATGTTACGGACTTTCCCGGAGCGGGTGCGGTGGAGGGATTCGAATACCTCGGCGCCCTGACTCAGGATCCTGTCGATATGCTGCCGGGATTGTTCCGGGGTTTCGCGCGCCTCAATATCGCTGATGGTCAGTTTCCGGAACTCCTCCCGGGTATAATCGAGCTGCCGGAAGGCCTGGCTGTTGAAGTCTACAAAGGCGCCGGCCGGGATGGAGATGAGGATGATGGCATCCATGGCCTCTTCGAAGATGATCCGGTAGCGTTCCTCAGTCTCGCGGAGTTGGCGTTCAATGGTTTCGCGCCGGTCGATTTCCTGCTGCAGGGCGGTGATGGCATCGCACAGTTCAGCGGTTCGTGTTTCAACGCGTTTTTCAAGGTTGTCGCGGGCGGCGCGAAGTTCGTTTTCCAGCCGGAACCGGTGCAGGGAGTGGCGGATAACACGGTCAAGCATCTCGGAGTCATATTTCCCCTTAACCAGGTAATCAATAGCACCGGACTCGATGGCGGCGGCGTCAACACTGCCCGCTTCGGTTCCTGTAAGCATGATCATGGCGGCCTTGCTACCGAGCTGGAGGGCGGTCTGGATCAGGGTCAGGCCGTTCTGCTCGTCCAGCGTGTAATCAATCAGGCACACCTCTTGGTTGCCGGCATGAATCTTGAGAAGGGCGTCCTGATAGGTGGCCGCCCAGTCCGTGAGAAAGGTCGTAGTGGAACTCCGGGCAAGTTGCTGACGGATAAGCAGGGCATCCCCCTCGTTATCATCCACGATTAATACCCTGACAGTTTCCTTACCCAACAGGTTGCCCCCCTTGAGGTGAAATCAGCACACCGGTGTTCTCATTAAATCCGGAGAGAGCGAAAATCAAGCAGAAAGAGGGTGTCTTGAAAATTTGGAGCGGGCGACCGGGTTCGAACCGGCGACCATCTGCTTGGAAGGCAGAGACTCTACCAACTGAGTTACACCCGCTTGATGAACTGAAAATAGAGACTATCAGACCCCGATGGCGGCGTCAATTCCGGGAAACTCGACTCTCGACACACGCCCAGCTCCTGCTATCATTGATGCCCTACAAATTGATCAAGGGGAATACGCTCATGAAGAAAAATGATTCTATCGTCAAGGACTTGAAACTGGCCGCGTTCGGGCGCAAGGAAATCGAACTCGCCGAGAAGGAAATGCCCGGATTGATGGCCATGCGCGAGCAGTATGGCAAAGTGAAGCCGCTGAAGGGCGCGAATATCACCGGGTCGCTTCATATGACCATCCAGACGGCGGTCCTGATCGAGACGCTCCAGCATCTGGGCGCCAAAGTCCGCTGGGCGAGTTGCAATATCTTCTCCACCCAGGATCATGCCGCCGCCGCTATCGCCGCCACCGGAACTCCCGTCTTTGCCGTCAAGGGTGAGACTCTTGTTGAGTACTGGGACTACACGGATCGCATTCTGGACTGGGGCAACGGCAAGGGCCCGAATATGATTCTGGATGACGGCGGCGACGCCACCCTGTTTGTTCACCTTGGCTATCGCGCCGAGGAGGATCCTTCTATTTTGAACCGCAAGCCTGAAAGTGGCGAGGAAGCCATCCTGCTCGCCCAGCTTAAGAAGTCCATCAAGCGCGATCCGAAGCGCTTCCATCGGATTATCAAAAGCATTCGCGGCGTCAGTGAGGAAACCACCACCGGCGTCCACCGCCTGGAGCAGATGCATGCCCGCGGCGAACTGATGATCCCCGCCTTCAATGTCAACGACTCCGTGACGAAGTCGAAGTTCGATAACCTGTACGGCTGCCGTCACTCGCTGGTGGACGGGATCATGCGCGCCACGGATGTCATGCTGGCAGGCAAGATCTGCGTGGTCGCAGGGTATGGCGATGTCGGCAAGGGCTGCTGCCAGTCGCTCAAGGGACAGGGCGCCCGGGTGATCGTCACCGAAATTGATCCCATCTGCGCCCTTCAGGCGGCGATGGAAGGCTATCAGGTGATGACCATGGATGAAGCCTGCTCGATTGGCGATGTGTTTGTGACCTCGACGGGCTGCTGTGACGTGATTACCAAGTCGCACATGCTCAAGATGAAGGACATGGCGATCGTCTGCAACATCGGCCATTTCGACAGCGAAATCCAGGTCGAGGCGGTGAAGCCGTACAAGTGGCTGGAGATCAAGCCGCAGGTCCACAAGATCACGTTCCCGAGCAAGCGAAGCATCATCATGCTGGCCGAGGGCCGGTTGGTGAACCTGGGTTGCGCCACCGGGCACCCGAGCTTCGTGATGTCGAACAGCTTCACCAACCAGGTGATGGCCCAGATCGAACTCTATTCGAATACGGCGAAGTATCCCGTGGGCGTGTATGTGTTGCCCAAGAAACTCGATGAGAAGGTGGCGATGCTGCACCTCGGCAAACTGGGTGTGAAGCTGGAAACGCTCACCCGCAAGCAGTCGAAGTATCTGGGAATCCCCGCAAACGGCCCCTTCAAGCCGGGGCATTACCGGTACTAAGGGGGTGGTAAGGAG
>JBAXMJ010000003.1:0-75080 GCA_037134355.1 bacterium
TCATGGCCTCCTTGAAAGTGACGCCTCTGATTTTCACGAAAAAATCTATGGCATTACCGGACTGGCCGGAGTCCGGGCAGTTCCAGTAATGCTCCTTGATAATGATCTCGCGGGGAAATCCCCCGACGGCGAAGTTGCCCTCTGGGCGGGGGAGAAGCCGGTACCCGAGCTGTTCGAGCACCGGCTTGAGATGGATCTGGCGCGCCTGGCGTATTTCAAGCCGGGACCATGTCATGATCTTTTCTCCAATGCGGTTGCATCAGGACGCGGTTGACCTGATCGATGCCGATCGACCTGTTTGCGGTCCCGGACAGCCTCGAGCATGGCGGAGATGCAGAGGTTGCGGGTACGCCGGAGCAGGCCCTCGGAAGATCGTACAATGAGGGCGACGGCGTCATCGCTGAAGGTATTATGCCCCATGCCGACGGCGTCGCACTGGGCATAGAGGAAGGTCTTCATGTCTTCCGGATTCAGGCGGGGCACTTTGACGGAATAGGTGATGCGGCTTTTGATGTCCTCATTGACGGTGAGGTGCAGCTTTTGCATGAGCTGGGGCTGGGCGAAGAGGACGAGGTTATGGTTCTTCGGGAAGTCCTCGAATAACAAGCGCAACTTGCGCAGGCACTCCACCTCCATGAGATGGGCGTCATCAATGATGGGGACGAGCATCTTGCCCTCCTGATTGATTTTCCAGCCGGCTTCGATCAGGAGCTTCTCGCAGGTGGCGTCCCTGCCGAGAGTCTCGATTTGGAAGGCCTCGCAGAGGATGTGCAGGGTATTGGTGTAGGTGTGCAGGGTGCGGGCAATGGCCGGGGTGATCATGCGCTTGGGGTCATGCGAGATCAGGGCGTGCTTGATGACGCTCTTCCCGGTGCCCGGCTCGCCCATGACGATGCAGAGGCCGCCCTGCTGGCAGTGGACTTTGAGCGTCTCGAAAACGTCCTGCTGGTGGGGTAGCAGGGTGGTTTTGCGGGAGGGGTCGAAGGGATTGAACTCGAGGCCGAAGTGTGAACGTAGCATTTTCTATGTCTCCTTGTTTGGTGTTGTTTACTTACTGGTTCTTAAAAGGTTTGGCGGGGGTGATGGCGTTTGGTTGTGTGGCGATCTGCCGTTTGGACGGAGGCCTGTCATTGGCGAGGAAGTCGAGCAGGGTGGCTTCCCCCATGCGCTCGCCTTTGTAATAGACGATGATGCGTTCGGGGTTGACGCGATTGTAGCGGACCTCGATGGTTCGGTCGGCGAGGTCGCGGGGAGCCTCGTAGCGGGTACTGTTGATGCCGAAGGTGTTGTCTTTGCGGACAGTCCTGGATTGCTCGACATAGAACAGCTCATCGTTGGCTTCCATGGGATTGAGGAAGCGGATGCGTTGCAGATCCATGCCGAAGCGGTCAATGGGCTTCATCTGGAGGGTGCCGTGGATACGGGTGTTATAATCGGTTTCAACCCATTGATGGAACTGGCGGTTGAGACTTTCCAGCGAGGAGAGATCAAGCTTCTGGAGCAGGAACTGGTCGCGTACGGTTCTGAAAAAGCGTTCCACCTTCCCCTTGGCCGCGCCATCCCGAACCGGCGTGTGGGCCAGTACGATGCCCAGGCGCGCGCAGATCTGGTTGATCTCCTGGCAGGTGTAGATGGCGCCGTTGTCGACGTAAAGGATCTGGGGGATGCCTCGCTTGTAAAGGGCGGCCTTCAAGGCCACGATGAGGTTGTCGGTATTTTCAGAGAAGAAGAACTGGCCATGGGGCACCACGCGGCTGGCATCATCAATGAAGGCGATGAGCTTGGCCTGCGTGGAGGTCTTTCCGTTCTTCATGAAAGGCCCGAACATCGTGTCGAGTTGCCACATTTCATTGGCGTATTGCTTGGAGAAGGCGAGGCGTTTCTTGTTCTCGGTCTGGGTGGCGGGAGTGAGGAGATCGAATTGCCGGACCAGCCTGAAAAAACTGGTCTGTGAACAATCGGATTGGGCCAGCACGCCCCGTTCAATGCAGCGGCGGTAGATCATCATCTTGTTGTAGCGGGTATCGTGGAACTCCGGCAGCACCTGCTCAATGGCCTCCTGCAACTGTTCGGGACAGAGCTTGCGGGGTTTGCCTTTGTCGGCCCGTGGCCGGTTGACCAGGGCCTGAACCCCGAACTGCTTGTAGATGGACAGCCAGGTCTGGATGGTACGCCAGGTAAAGACATGAGGCGTCCCATCCTCATCGTGGAAGGTCAGTTTGCAGACCTCCTTGATGCGGCTGATAATGCTGTTCCCCGCCATCGAATCGATGGCTCCCAGAACCCGTAGCTTCAAATACACGTTTATTCGTTTCAAGCGATCCTCCTTTGGTTGTTTTTTCGACCGTACCGCAGGTCATGGGAGGAAACGCATTGGATTCGCGTGTTGCTAGTCAACCGGTAGGCTTGGCAGGCCGGAAGACACTATGGTATTTTGGGAATGCGGGGTGTGTGCTAGGCCACAGCCAGGAAATCCTTCTGAAAGGAGATCTGATAGGCCGTGATGGGTGAAAGAATGCCGAATTCCTTTTCCAGGTGAGCGAACACCTGGAAGAGGGGCACCCCCGTCTTTCCTCTTGGTGGCGGCCCCCTGGCGCAGAGGTGAGTCCGCAGAACCGTCTGGCACCGTTGCAATCGGCGGTAAACCCTGTAGGCCGTATCCAAAGAGCATGGAAAGCCGGAGCGTTCCCATGCCTGCTTGAGTGAACGAGCGTCGAGTAAGGTCTGGATGAAAGCCCAGAGTTGTTTGGCCGGGAAACACCGGCGCGGCAGGGTATCACCCAGCCGCAGAAGCCAAGTCGCCCCACAGTCCTCATGATGGTTGCTTGGCTTGCATCTGATGCGCCAGCCACGGATGCCGTTTTCCGTGGGGCTGATAAACCAGTAGGTGTAGCCGTGCCGGATCATGGCGCCAGTCATGCCGCAAGCCGGACACTGGCAAAAAGGGAGCGTGGATCGGAACAGCCCGATCTCCTCCACGGTTTGAAAGAAAAACTGCATCGGTGCACGGTAGCCGTCCGTGATTCCCCGTCAAACCGCAAAAGAACGGGGCTCAATCTGAAAGGTAAAGGGAAGGTCTGGGAAACGACACTACGGCACTGGGATACTTTCCCTCATTATGACCGCTTGACCTCTTGCCTCACTCTGGCTTAGAAATAGACGGAACTACGGGCTATTTGCGGGAAGTAACAGTTGGCCTTTTGCGAACATCGGAAAGTACAAGTTATAGGGTTAAAGGAAACGGTGGAATCCTTTAAGCATGATCAGAGTCCGTATCATTCACTTGCTGTGACCACTGGTGCTGGTTGGGCATATATCTGGGTGGATGCCTGTGGCAAATTAATCGGGTGTATCGCTGAGAAGGGAAATACACTGACGCAGGAAGAAGGTTATGCCAATAGGGGTCGCTGGGGGGGGGCGAGTTTATACCGAGGGGCGACAGCTTCAGGGGCGACAGCTTCACATCGCAACAAATAACATTTGGAGATGAGTTGATAAGATGGCTTTTCATATTTGCGGTGGTGTTATGCCTTGTTTCCTCCTTGGCTGAGGCTTCGTTGCCCCACCATGCCGTCTCCGACGCTGACCTACGGAATGTCGTTCAAACCTTGACGCCCACCTCCCCCCGCGCCCCCCACTCGAGTCAATGCCTCACCGCGAAAACCGATGACGACGGGAAGCTTACCGCCTTCGGCTACAATGCCGCATTTAGCAGGTGACTTTCAAGTTGCTTCAACTTTCCTTTCGTCTGCTGGCCACGGTATGGTAAACACTCACCCATTCATGAACGGCAGAACACCCTATCAGTGGCTCACAACCGGAGACAACTTCTTCGCCACCGTGGCGACGGACATCAGCAGGGCCAAGGACTCCATCCGCCTGGAAATGTACATCTACACGGCGGGCCAGCCTGGCGACTCAATCCGGGATGCCCTGTGCGCCGCCGCCCGGCGTGGCGTCACGGTCAGGATCCTGCTCGACGCCTTCGGCTCCCTGGAATTACCATCTGATTACTGGCGCTCCGTCACGGCCGCAGGGGGAATCGTGCGATTCTTCAATCCGCTCACACTGGGCCGAATCGCCTTCCGGGATCACCGGAAACTTCTGGTTTGTGACGGAACCTCCGCCATCATCAGCGGATTCAACATCTCCCGCCACGAGCTCGGGGATGGCATCACCCGGGGGTGGCGCGATCTCGGCTTGAAGCTGACCAGCCCCCTGGCGGGCGATCTGGCCGAATCGTTTGACCGGATGTTCAGAATGGCGGACTTCAAGCACCGCCGTCTCCGCCGGATTCCCTGGCGGCCCCCGTTCCGCCGCTGCCCACCGAAACAACTCAGCACTTCCCTCCTCACCAGCGGACCCGGCCAGAACGGGAGCGCCATCAAGGCTACCCTGCTTCACGACCTTCAACAGGCCCGCACCATCCGGATCATCTCGGCTTATTTCCTTCCGCCGCGCCCGATCCGCCGTGCTCTGATCCGGGCTGCCCGCAGGGGTCGGGATGTCACCCTCATCACCGCCGGGAAAACGGATGTCAAATTGGCCCGCTTCGCCGGGCGCGCCCTGTATCACCGGCTGCTTCGGGCGGGAATCCGGATTGCCGAGTATGACGCGCAGATCCTGCACACCAAGCTGATCCTCGCCGATCATGTGGTCTATATCGGATCCGCCAACCTCGACACCCGCAGCCTGAACATCAATTACGAATGCCTTGTCCGCATTGATGACCGGCGACTGGCCGATGAGGCGCACCAGATATTTACTGACCATCTGACCTATTGCCAGACCATCAACCGCTCCACCTGGCCCCGGACCCGAACCCTCTGGGAGAAATTCATGGAGCGCGTCTCCCATTTCATCCTCGCCCGAGTCGATATCCTATTTGCCCGTCGCCAACTCGGGAAACTCCGATAAACGACTGCGCGAATAGTGTCGAAAAATCCCACCTTCTGCTATAGTCCCCGTTTTGAAAAGGAAACGACTATGACTTTTACCGAATTGGGAATTCTGCCGGCGCTGGTGGACGCCTTGGCCAAAGAGAACATTACCGAGCCCATGCCCATCCAGAGTGCGGCATTGCCAGACTTGCTCGCCGGCAAAAATGCCTATCTAAATTCCGAGACCGGTACCGGTAAAACATTAGCCTACCTTCTTCCCCTCTTCTGCCGGATCGACCCCGCCGTTTCCGAACTTCAGGCCATGATCCTCGCGCCTACCCATGAACTCGCCATCCAGATCCAGCGCGTTGCCGGCACCCTCGTCCAGAATTCAGGCCTTCCCATCCGCACCGTCCTCCTCATCGGTGGCACCGCTATTCCCCGTCAACTGGAGAAGTTGAAAAAGAAACCACATCTGGTCATCGGCTCACCCGGCCGGGTGCGGGATCTGATCATCATGAAAAAACTTAAATCTCAGGCCGTACGGAGCGTGGTGGTTGACGAGGCCGACCGGTTGCTGTCCGACGACTCGCTGGTATCCGTCCGAAACATCCTCTATTCCACGCCCCGGACTCGCCAGGTGATTTTTGTTTCCGCCACCGAGCACACCACGGCAACGGCGGCAGCCAACACCCTGACCGAGGACCTCGTCATGATCCGGGCCGGGGCCGCGCCCGTGAACCCCAATATCGAGCATCACTACCTTGTGTGCGAGGAGCGGGATAAACCGGAGTTGCTGCGTAAGCTGATTCACGCGCTGAATCCGGCCCGGGCCATCGTCTTTGTCCACCGGAACGAAAAAGCCGAACTGATTGCAGGCAAACTGTCCTTTCATAAACTGCCCGCCTCCGACCTCCACGGCGCCTATGACAAGAGCGAACGGAAAAAGGCCATGGACGATTTCCGGAAGGGCGACACCCGGATTCTGATCGCCTCGGACATCGCCGCCCGGGGCCTGGACATCGCGGACGTCACCCACATCTTCAACGTGGATGTCCCCACCGAAAGCAAAGCCTACCTCCACCGCGTGGGCCGTACCGCCCGCGCCGGCGCCAGGGGGCACGCTATTTCTCTGATGACAGAAGCGGAACTGCGCCTGGTGAAACGCTACGAAACCGAACTCGGCATCACACTGTCCCAAGTCATCCTGCGAGAGGGCGAAGTGCTGGTAGTGGAAACATAATGTCCTTGTAGGGTAGGGACGGCTCTCCGAGCCGTCCGCGGAGGCCTCGGAGAGGCCTCCCTACCCTGATTATTATGAGAGGTTTATTAAGATAAGGAGAATACCATGGATGTTGTCAGCTTAAGTCGTTTGCAATTCGCCCTGACTTGTGCCTTTCATTTTATTTTCGTGCCGCTGACGCTGGGGTTATCGGTCCTGGTGGCGACCATGGAAGTCAAGTACGGGCGCACGGGCAATGAACTCTACCTCAGGATGACCAAGTTCTGGGGCAAGCTGTTTCTCATCAATTTTGCCCTGGGTGTTGTCACCGGTATCACGATGGAATTCCAGTTCGGCATGAACTGGGCGGAATATTCCCGCTATGTAGGCGATATCTTCGGGGCTCCGCTGGCCATTGAAGCGACGACCTCTTTCTTCCTCGAATCGGTTTTCATCGGCGTCTGGGTTTTCGGCTGGAACAAGATCTCCCGGAAAGCCCATGCCGTGTCCATCTGTCTGGTGGCTTTTGCGACCAATCTGTCTGGACTCTGGATCCTGCTTGCCAATGGCTGGATGCAGCACCCCGTCGGCTATGTGCTTCGGAACGGACGCGCAGAAATGGTGGACTTTCTGGCTGTGACCTTCAACCCGAACGGCTGGCTCAAGTTTGCGCACCAGATCAGTTCAGCCTATGTCGTGGCCGCCTTCTTTGTACTCGGCATCTCCGCCTGGCACCTGCTCCGCAAGAATGAAACCACCTTCTTCAAGACCTCCTTTAAGATGGCGGCCCTCTTCGGCCTGGTTTCCGTGGTCCTGTCCGGACTTACGGGCGATATCCATGCCGTGGAGGTTGGGAAAACTCAGCCCGCCAAACTCGCCGCCATGGAAGCGCTTTGGGACACCCAGAATACTGTCGGGATCAGCCTCCTTCAGCTCCCGGACACCGACAACGAGCGGAATTATTTCGAGTATATCAAAGTACCCGGCCTTCTGAGCATTCTGGCCACCCACTCCCTGAATGGTGAAATCAAGGGACTGAAAGACTTCCCCAAGGACGAGCGCCCGCCCGTGATGCCGGTTTTTCTCAGCTTCAGGCTCATGATCGGCCTCGGCATGCTTTTCTCGCTTCTGGCTTTTCTGGCTGTGGTTCTATCCCGTTACGACCTCCTGGAGCGATATCCTCTCTTTCTTAAACTACTGGTGTTCACCATCCCCCTGCCCTACCTGGCCAACCAGTTCGGCTGGATCGTGGCGGAAATGGGACGCCAACCCTGGATCGTGTACGGTATCATGAAGACCTCAGACGGCATTTCAAAGTCCATCACCCTCGGACAGGTCGTCGGCTCGCTGATTGGATTCGTCCTGCTCTACGGCCTGTTGGGCGCCATCGATATCTATCTCCTGATGAAATTTGCCCGCAAGGGGCCGGACAGCGACGTGTCCAGTCTGATTAACACAGCGAAACGGAAGGTGTGACATGGAATTTCAAGTCATCTGGTTTGTGCTCTGGAGCGTCTTGTGGGCGGTGTATTTCGCACTCGACGGATTTGTCCTTGGCAGCGGCATGCTTCAGAACTTCGTGGCCCGATCCGATATCGAACGGCGCGTGGTGATCAACACCCTGGGTCCGGTCTGGGATGGCAACGAGGTGTGGCTGATCACGGCGGGGGGGGTCACATTTGCCGCCTTCCCCACCACCTACGCCCTGATGTTCAGTTATCTCTACACCCCCCTGCTTCTCCTGCTTTTCTCCCTGATTGTGCGGGGAGTAGCTTTCGAATTCCGGGGCAAGGTGGATGATCCGCGCTGGAAAAATATCTGGGACCGTGCCTTGCTGGTCAGCAGTTTCCTGCCCGCGCTCCTGTTCGGCGTCACCTTCGGGAATATATTCAAGGGACTTCCCATGGATGCCGCCGGCTACCACGGTTCACTCGTGTCCGTATTGAATCCCTATGGCCTGGTGACCGGGCTCCTGTTCGTGCTGCTGTTTGTGGTGCATGGCGGCTTGTATCTTTCGGTCAAAACTACCGGGGCCGTTAAGACCCGCAGCGTGTCGGCAGCCTCGGCGGCCTGGATTCCCCTGCTGATTGTGGCCGTGGTGTTCCTGGCCTACACCTATCCGGCCACACACCTGTACGACAATTTCCTGGCGCATCCCGGACTTCTGGCGGTTCCACTGCTTGCCGTGCTTTCGCTCCTGGGAATCAAGGTGTTTCTGGTCAAGGGGAAACTCCTCCCTGCCTTCACGGCATCGTCCCTGACCATCCTTCTGGTGGTGGCAACAGGCGTGGTCGGGTTGTTCCCGAACCTGATCCCCTCGAGTCTGGACCCCCTCTACAGCCTCACCGCATTTAACTCGTCATCCAGTCCGTACACCCTGAAGGTGATGACCGGTGTAGCCGTCATTTTCCTGCCGATCATCATCGCCTATAAAATCTGGGTCTATCGGGTCTTCCGGGCACCGGTCACGAATCAGGATGTGCTGGACAACAAGCAGGCGTACTGATTACGCCTTGTCCAGGCAATCCCGGACAATTTGAATCAGCTTTGTGGAAGCGAAAGGCTTTTGCAGAAAGCACATATCTTGCGTAAAGGTCACGCCACGACTGGCCACGGCGCCGGGATAGCCGCTCATAAACACAACCTTCAACCCCGGTTTCTCACTCAGCAATTGTTCGGCCAATTTCCCGCCTGAGACCCCTCCGGGCATGATGACGTCGGTCAACAGAAGATCAATCGCGCCGCCCTGAATGCGCCACAGCTCGGCCGCCACCACCCCATTGGGTGCTTCAAACACACGGTACCCGTACTGCTCCAGAAGCCGTACCGCCAGGGTACGCAGAGAGGGATCGTCTTCCACCACCAGAATGGTTTCGCCCCCTCCGCGCAATTCCACAGGGGCTGGTACGGCGGCCTTAGGCGCCTTCACCTGAGTCAGTTTCGGCAGGTAAACATGACAGATTGTTCCCTTCCCCTGCTGGCTTTCAATCTCAACCCAGCCATGGTGCTGCTCCACAATCCCATGCACGGTGGCAAGCCCCAGGCCTGTTCCCCGGCCCACGGCCTTGGTGGTGTAGAACGGCTCAAAGAGATGCGGCAGGTGTTCAGGCGCAATTCCGCACCCTGTATCCCTCACAGTCAGGCAAACAAAATCGCCAGCCGTAACGGCATGGGCGGCGGCACTGGCCGCGTCGACGGCAAGAGAGTCCAACTCCAAGTCAAGACGGCCTCCTTCGGGCATGGCATCACGTGAATTGATGGCCAAATTCAGCAGAATCTGCTCGATCATGCTCCGATCCGCCCACACGTGGGCCTCCCCGGGAATCGGGCGCGAGTTCAACACAATATCCTCACCAATGAGCCGATGGAGCATCTTGGTGATACCGACCACCACCTCGTTAAGATCCAAGGCGCCCATTTGTAGGACCTGTGTATGACTGAAGGCGAGCAACTGGCGCGTGAGATTACTCCCGCGCTCTGCCGCCAGAGCAATATCATTCACCTCGTCAGCCTGCGTCGGGGTAAGATCCTTACGCGCGCTCAACTCGGCGGCATTCATCACAATGATGGACAGCAGGTTATTGAAATCGTGGGCCACGCCCCCCGCCAACCGACCCACGGCCTCCATCTTCTGGGCCTGAAATAATTGCTGCTCGAGCTGCTTGCGATCCCTCAACAGGATCCACTCCCGGATCGCGCTTTCCACGATCCGGGGCAGCATGGAAAACGCCTCAGGCGACTTGACCAGATAATCCAGCGCGCCCGCCTTCATCACCTCCACCACAATTTGCTGGTTCCCAAACGAGGTCATGACCAGAATAGGGAAAGCCCCTTCTTCCGGCGGATGCGTCAGAACCTCCACGGCACGGCCGTCGGGTAGATTCAAATCCATCAGCACGAGGTCTGGTGTGGCAACCTCAATAGACCTGCGGTATTCCCGCAAGGTTGAAACCGCCTGAATCTCAACCCCGCCGCCTGCCGCCTCAAAAGCGCGACGAATGGCCTCAATATGGGCCTCCTCATCATCCACAACCAGCAGGTGTAGGCAGCGTTGGGTCATAGGGCGTCCGGTTAATGCGGATATTGATTCCAGGCGAGCCAGTAATACCCGAAGGTTTCCATGAGTTCAGTGAACTGCGCGAAGTCCACCGGCTTAACCAGGTAACTGTTGGCGTGATTATCGTAGGCCTTGACCATGTCCGCCTCCGCTTTGGACGTGGTCAGGATCACCACGGGGATGCTGCCCAGCGCGGGATCGCCCTTGATGAGTTTCAGCACTTCCAACCCATCCACCTTCGGCAGGCGCAAGTCGAGCAGAACAATACCCGGTCGCGGCGAGGCTTCGGGATTGCTGAATTCATTCCGGCGATACAGATAATCCAAGGCCGCCTGGCCGTCGGCGACATGAATCAGGCGGTTGGCGAGATGACTGGCCGCAAAATTCCGTCGGGCAATTTCCGCATGGGCCTCATCATCTTCCACCAGCAGAATGACGATCGGTTCACCTTTCATAATCATGCTCCCTTATTAATGCTTTCAATCGCTGCGGGCAACGTGAAATAAAAACACGCGCCCTGCCCCAACCCCTTCGATTCCACCCATATCCGGCCATCATATAACTCCACGATCCGCTTGACGAGGGCCAACCCCATGCCACTTCCCTCGGCCCTTGGATCGAGCTTCTCAAACAGACCAAACACCTTCTCATGGTAACGCGGATCAATGCCACCGCCGTTGTCGCGCACAAAGAATACGGTTTCCGCACCCCGTCTCTCCACACCAATCTCAATGCGCGGCTCTTTCTGGTCTTCCATGAATTTGACGGCATTATCGATCAGGTTCTGAAAGAGCTCCGCAAGCCGGACCCGGTCCCCGAACACTATCACCTCAGGATCATTCACCGTCAGCGCCACTCCTTGTGAGGCAAGACGGCCCGCCACGGCGCCTAGGGCATCATCTACCAGCCCCTGCAAGGTGACGCGCACCGGCAGGACGATGACGCGTCCGACGCGCGAAATATCCAGGAGATCATCAAGAAGCCGGGCCATCGTGTCCGTGGCGGAGCGGATGAACTGAATGTCTTTCTCGATCCGCCCAGTGTCACCCGAAGCAATGTCCTTCCCCAGATAGCCCAAAAAGGTTCTGACGGTCACAACCGGACTCTTCAGGTCATGGGAGGCCGTATAAAGGAATCGTTCCAGTTCGGCATTCTTCTCCTGAAGCTCCTTCGCACTTTGCGCAAGCTCCGTCGACAACTTCGCCCGCTCCCGGTAGAACCGCACCCGCTGCTGCCGCCAGATC
This sequence comes from bacterium, assembly GCA_037134355.1. Taxonomy (GTDB): domain Bacteria; phylum Verrucomicrobiota; class Kiritimatiellia; order CAIKKV01; family CAITUY01; genus JAABPW01. Next base: position 11,404 of record JBAXMJ010000003.1, read on the forward strand.
AAGCCCACACAGGCTCCCGCGCTGAACAATAAAACCGTCATTATACCAATCACGAGCCAGCGCCGTTCTTGAACCGCCGCATACACTTCCGTAGTGTTGACTCGGGCAACCAGCGACCACGGCGAATCCGGAATGGTGCGCAGGGCCGCCACCACCGGAACGCCCCGGTAATCAACGCCCTCCATGATTCCCTCTCGACCCAGAGCGGCCTGAGCTCCGGGTAATGTGACACGATCCAAAGGCATGCGCAGATTCAATGCGGTATTCGTCGCAAACCGGAGTTCGTTCAGGAAAACAGCCTCGTTGCCATCCCGACGAACCAGCAGGGTCTCGGCCGTCAAACTGGGGGTCGGCCACCGCTTAATGAAGGGATACAGGTAGGTTTCCGGATTAATCCGGAAAACCAGCGCACCCAGCAGTCGATTGGAGCCTAGTCCCTGCAAAATGGGAATAAGAATAGCCAGATAGACGCCGTGATCGGTTTCGTCCCGATAGAAGTCCTGAAACGTCACCTGATCCGACTGAAGAACCTCAGGAAGGCGCCGCGAAATGACAGAGGTCAGGTTCGTCAGGTTCGCGGGAATTGTCATCCGCAGGATCCCGCGCGCGTCCAAAAGGACAATCTGGTCGTACTGAAACGCGGTCTGGTATTTTCCGAGCCACTCCCTGAGTTGTTCCGAAGCTTCCGGCGCTTCCGGATTCTCAAAGTAACGCCGCACCAAGGACGAGAAGGCCGCGTTATTCAAGAGGATGGCGGCGTCTCCCCAGCGTTCGGTGCGCCACTGCGTCAATTCACCGACCTTAAGCTCGGCAATCGCCGAAAGCTGTTTCTCGTATTCCCTGCGATAATTCGCCTTGAAAGACTGATAGTAGAGATAGCTCAGCGTGATGATGCCCGCCGCCAGAAGAACAAAAATTAGAAGGAGCGCATACGAGGTGACATGAACAGTGCCGGGTTGTGTTTCTTGCGCCTCATCATGAAGAAGGCTGTTCATGGCACCACCGTGCTAGAAGGCGGCGTGGAGGTCAAGCCCTCGTACTTCCGCTCCATGACTTCAAGACACCGTTTCATGTCGAAATTCTTGATCCGGGAAAGGGCGCCCAGTCGCAGGCGGCGGGCCTGATACGGATCAGCCAGCACCTTGAGTGTCAGGCGGGCCAGCGCCGCAATATCGCCGGGCTCAAACAACAGGGCATCCTCCCCATCCCGCAGAATTTCGCCCTGCCCATCGGCCGTGGACGCAACACAAACATTCCCCACCGCCATACCCTCGAAAAGAGTGCTGGGGGTGCCTTCCTGATGGCTTGGGAATAGCTGGACGTCCAGGCACTGGATCACCTTGACCACATCGGAGCGATACCCCAGAAAGGTAATCCGGTCCGTCAGGGCGTTGTCCTTGACCCACTGCAGCAACGTCTCCTCGTACCGGCCATTGCCCAGAACCCAGAGAAAGACATCGGACCGCTCTTTCAGGATTAACTGAAGTGCCTTGAAGGCGTCGAGGTGACCCTTGTGGCTTTCCAGTCGCCCGACCACACCCAGGATCTTGTCATCAGGCTTACGTCCCTGTTCCCGCCGGAACGACTGAACCCAACCGGGCTCAGCCTGGCGAATCTGGTCGAGGGGGATCCCGCTGTATATCGTCTCCACCTTGTCGGCAGGGATATAGCGTTTCTCGATGGTGAACTGGCGAGTGGACTCGGAAACGGCGTAGGCATGGCGGGTGAAATGGCCCAGCACCCATTCCACCGGACGCTGGAAAACGGGGACAGTCCCGTAATTGCAATGCTCGTGCACAATCACCGGCTTGCGGAGCAGGATGCCGGCGATCCGACCCCAGGTGCAGGCGCCGTACCCGTGGGCATGCAGCACATCCACCTTCTCACGCCGCATCAGCGCAATGAGCTTGAACAGATTGCGGGGATCCATCTTGCCATAGCCGAGATAGAGCGGCGCGATGCCCGCCGCCTTCAACCGCTGGTCAGCCAATTCACTGGGCCCCTTGCGACTGCACAGCAGAACCCGGAACCGGCTTTTGTCGAAGGCGGGGATCCACAGCTCAAACAGGCGCGACACCCCGTGAAAGGAGACCTGCTTGTCGCCAAAGTGTTCACACAGATGAAGAATGGTGATTTTGTTCATTTCTCTTGTTGCCGTAATCCAGAATCGCTATCGTCAAACATTCACGGAAATCAAATGGGCTTATACCAATGAAGTGTTTGTTTGTCTATAAAACGGCCTCGCTCGATATCACGGATCCCATGGGGATCATGTGCCTGATCGCCAATGTCAAAAAACACGGGCACGAATCGGACCTGTTCCTGACCAACCTGGAACCGAACCTGTTCAAGGCCGTGGCCGACTTCAAGCCCGATGTCATCGGTTTCTCCGTGACCAGCGGCGCTGAACCCTATTACCTGGAATTGATCCGCCGTCTTCGCAAACACACGAATTTCATCTCGATCCTCGGCGGCCCGCACCCCACCTTCTTCCCTGAAATCATTGATGAACCGGAAGTGGACATCATTTGCCGCGGGGAAGGCGATGACGCCATTGTCAAACTGCTCGACACCCTTCAAGCCGACGGCGATATCTCCACCATCCCGAATCTCTGGGTCAAAAAGGACGGACAGGTCGTCAAGAACCCGATCGTCCCACTGATCCACGACCTGGACAGCCTGCCGTTCCCCGACCGGGCCTCGTTCCTGAAGTATTACGCCTACGCCCACAGCAGCGTGAAGCATTTCCTGGCCGGGCGCGGGTGCCCCTACGACTGCACCTATTGCTTCAACCGCAAGCTGAAGAAAATGTACCGCGAAGAGGCTGGGGAGACCCAGTATTGCCGTTTGCGCAGCGTGGAGAACGTGGTTCAGGAACTGGAAGAGGTTCGCAAGCACTACCCCCTCAAGATTGTTTATTTCCATGACGACCTGTTCATCATGAACCGGGTCTGGCTCAAGCAATTTGCTGAAGTGTATAGCAAGCGCGTAGGCCTGCCCATGATCTGTTACGTCCGCGCGAATCTGGTAAACGAGGAAGTGGTTCAGTCACTCAAGAAGGCCAACTGCGTCACTATCGCCATGGGCGTCGAAAGCGGAAACGAGGAACTCCGGAAGCTGGTGCTGAAGCGCGACATGAGCAACGCCAAGATCATCGAGGCGGCGGATCTGTTCCACAAGTACGGCATCTCGATCATGACCCAGAACATGGTGGGTCTACCCGACGAGACGATTGAGAATGCGTATGAGACCATTCAGGTCAACACCCGGGTGAAGCCGGCCTATGCGTGGGCCTCGATCTTCCAGCCTTATCCGCGCACCGAGCTTTACCACTACTGCATTGAGAAGGGATATCTCGACCCGTCACACAAGCAACATGAGTCCTATCAGGTGGAGTCCCCCATCAACAAGGGCGAGACCAAGCGTGAATTTGAGAACCTGCACAAATTCTTCTCGTTGTGCATCGAGTTCCCCTCCCTAATCCCGCTCTCACGCCGCCTGATCAAGTGGCCGGGCAATATTCTGTTCAACCTGATCTATCGGGGCTTTAAGGGCTACACCCATATCTTCCGACTCAAGATGAGCAGCGGGGAAATCGGGTTCTTCGTCTACCTCTGGGGCATCATGCTCTACAAGATCCGCACGAAGCTAGGTCGGACGTATTAGGTCGGGATTAAGGGTTCAGGGTTCGGGAATCAGGATCCGCACACACTGAACCCTGAACCCTCTTCTTATTCCCTACTCCTAAGCACGCGGGCAGGAAGGCCGACGGCGATCACTTTGGCGGGCAAGTCCTCGTTCACCACGGCTCCGGCACCCACAATAGTGCTCTCGCCGATGGTACAACCATCCTGGACAATCACCCCGGCGCCAATCCACACCTCGGCCCCGATGATAATCCCCTTGGCAATCCGCTTCTGATCCATGACCGAGGCATCGGTCTTTGAAAAGTCATGCCCGCCACCGACAATGTAGCTATAGGCGGCAATCAGGGTTTTCCGGCCGATCTCTACCTTGTTCGACGAGGCGATATCGCAATTGAAGCCGATATTCACATCGTCCCCGATCAGGATGTCGCCGTTCTTGCAGTGAAGGATGGTGTTGCGCCCTATGAAGACCCCGGAGCCGATCGTGATCCCGGTATTGGACTCACCCTTCGCATCCAGAAGGCAGTTGTCGTCAATGACCACGTTGTCGCCGATGACGATTTTTTTCGGGTGGCGCAAGACCACATTCGCGCCGAACACCACATTCCGCCCGCACCTACCGAGCAGTCTGGGATAGAGAACTTTACGCAAGGCCAATCCCAGCGCACCCGGAACGGTTGAGCAGAGAAGAATGATCACCTCGTACTTCAGCAACGAAAGCCAGCTTCCCCTCCCGATCACGAGGGAGAGGTACTTGCGCATCGGTGAAGCCTCGCTGTTCACCAACTGCTGCTGAATGTCCAGAATTTGATGGGGCTCTGTCATGGCGGGAATACTGGCAATCCCCCCGCCCGCCGTCAACGCCGCAGTTTCCTGCTACCGCCTCCGCACGGTCAGGGAGAGGGCAAAGAAGCCACACGCCCAGAGGACGATGGTTGCGCCGGTCGCGGTGTTCCAATAGTAGGAACAGACCAGGCCAATCACTCCGGAAAGAAGGCTGACCGCCACCGCGCCGAGAACATACCCACGGGTGTTCCGGGCCAGATTCCGCGCGGTGGCCGCGGGCAGGATGAGCATGGAATTAATAACCAGAAGCCCCACCCACGGAATGCTTACCGAGACGACAACGGCCACCAGCACCGAAAACACTGCCTCCAATATCCCCGCCGGAAATCCGCGACTGGCCGCCAGTGACCGGTTCAGACTCACAAAGAACAGGGCATTGAACAAAAACACCCACAGCACGGCCACCCCGCCCGATACCACGGCCAATACCCCCAGCTCACCCGGGGTAATAGTCAGGATGTCGCCAATGAGATACCGGGAATACCGGGCAAAACCACCGCCGCGCGACAGCAACACCACACCCAGCGCCACCACGAACGCCATGACCAGAGCAATACTCGTGTCCGGCGGAACGGCACTGTATCGGCGCATCAACACCATCGCCACCGCCAGCACCACCGCAAATCCAACAATGGTCGCTGTGGGATCGGCAATCCCGAGTAACGCCCCCAGCGCCAGGCCGGTCAGGGCCGAATGGCCCATCGCCTCGGAAAAAAACGCCATCTGGTTGTTGATCACCAGACACCCCAGTAGAGCCAGCAAGGGCGAGACCAGCAGCACCGACAGAAGCGCATTGTGCATGAAGTCATACTGCGCCCATTCAAAAGGAAGATTCAGGAGCAAGGTATGCCAGAGGCTCATCATGTCTCCCCCGTCTGCAGGACGCACTGCTCGTGCTCAAGTTGCTTGAAGAGGGGACGCCGCCCGTCTATCTCCTGCTCGGTAAACCCGAATCCAAAGGTCTGTCGGATCAGGGGATTCAATAGAACCTCCTTCGGAGCACCCTCACACAACACCGTCCGGTTCAGCAGGATCATCCGGTCTGAAAACTGGGCCGCCGCCGTTAGGTCATGGGACACCAGGAGAATCGATAGATCATATTCCGTCCGCATTTTGGATACGGTCTGATAGAACCGTTCCATGCCGCCCTGATCAAGCGCCGCGACGGGCTCATCCAGCAGGAGCAGTTCCGGCACCGGAGTGAGCGCCAGCGCCAGGAGCACCCGCTGGAGCTGTCCCACCGAAATCTCCGAAATACGGCGATCCAGAAGAGCTTCCGCTCCGACCAATTCCAGTTTCGCTTGTGCCTCACAGGCCACCGCCTTGCGGGTTCCCACCCAAAGCGGCCACCGGGTCAAGGCGCCCGCGAACAAATCCATCACCGTGGTCGGCGAGGTGCGATCCAACTCCAATTTCTGAGGCACATACCCGATCCGTAGGGGCTTCGTGGTCTCAATATTACCGTGATGGATAAAGCGCAGGGAGCCGGTGTGGGGCAATTCCCCTACCATTGCCCGAAGCAGCGTCGTCTTCCCCGCGCCATTGGGCCCGATCAGGGCGGTCAGCTCCCCGCAATGCATGTGCAACCGGATCTGCTCCAATACACGGGACCCGCGCAACGTAACGCCAAAATCCACCAGCCGCGTGCAACACTCACCGCAGGAACGCATGACTTTATGAGGGGTCTGATCCATTGGGACGAAGTTAATAGGAAAAACAGGGGAATATCAACCCTTGACGGAGGGGGTCTGATTTTGATATTTACCCCCCCCATTATGGGACAACAACTTAGAGCAAGAGCCAAACGTAAACGTCGTACTCGTCAGATTCAGCGCAAGATTGACACCGCAAAAGCGGTTGTCAAAAAGAATGCGGCCAAGGCGAAGACGAAGAAGTAAAACTGAATCAAATCAGTTTGCCGCCGCCTCCGTGCGGCGGTTATTATTTTTTACAGGGCGCGGTAGCCAAGTGGCCAGGCAGGGGTCTGCAAAACCTCGTACATCGGTTCGAATCCGATCCGCGCCTCCATTTACTATCCTTCGTACCCACCCCGAACTAAAGCGACACAATAGTCACGCCATCGCCGCCCGGGGTCTGGCCGGGTTCGCCAAGCCGGAACTGTCGGATGCCAATGGTTGAAAGGCGCTGGTGAATGGCCTTGCGAAGCGCTCCGGTGCCATGCCCGTGGATAATGCGGACTTCCGGCACCCCCTCCAGCATCGCATCGCTTAAAAACTGGTCGAGACGAGGCAACATTTCCTCCACACGCAAGCCGTGCATATCGATCTCTCGCACCATCGACGGCCGTTTTGGTTTTTTCTTGCCCCTCATGTCGTTCATTCTTCTCATAACGCCGCTTGACCCACAAGGCCGCAATGCCAATAATAACCGCTGATTTACACCCCATGAGCGACAACGTCATAGAAGTCCGCGAGGTTCAAAAACGCTACGGCACCTTCACCGCCGTGGATGGGATCTCGTTTGACGTGAAGCGAGGGGAACTATTTGGCCTGCTCGGCCCCAACGGCGCCGGAAAAACCTCCACAATCCGCATGATCTACGGCTTTTCACCCCTCAGCGGGGGATCCCTCCGTGTTTTTGGTCACGACATCACCACCGGATGGCGCGATGTGCGGGCCCGCCTCGGCGTTTGCCACCAGGAAGACAGCCTGGACGAGGAAATGTCGGTGCGCGACAACCTTGAGATCTTCGCCGGTTTCTTTGGCATTCCCCGTAACGTCGCCCGGGAACGGGCCAACAGGCTGTTGGAATTTTTCGGCCTGGAAAACAAGGAAAAGGCGAGTGTGCGGGAACTCTCCGGCGGCATGATGCGACGGCTGGCCATCGCGCGCGCCCTGATCAACGAACCCGACCTGCTGATCCTGGACGAGCCCACAACCGGCCTCGACCCGCAAACCCGTCATCAACTCTGGGAGAAGCTGGCCCGCCTCAAAAAACAGGGTGTCACCATTATCCTGACTACACATTACATGGAGGAAGCGGCGCAGCTCTGCGACCGGCTCATCATCGTGGATCACGGCAAAATCCTGGTCGAGGGCAGGCCGCGCGATCTCGTCGCCCAATTTGTTGGCAAGCAGATCATTGAAAGCAGTCCCGTCTGCGAGGGGCTCCGCCGATTCGTGACCGAGCGCGCCCTCGAGCACGAAGACCTCGGACACCGTATGCTGATCTATTGCAAGGATGACGAGGATATTTACCACGAAATCACAAAGACCTACTGCCAGGACAACTGCATCCTCCGCATGGGAACGCTGGAAGACGTGTTCCTGAAATTGACCGGACGGGAGTTGCGCGAATGAGCCAGTCTGCGCCACAACTTTCCTGGAGGCTCCTGCGGGTCTGGCGGCGCGACTGGCTGGTCACCCGAAAATCCTGGCTTATCGGCTTCATGACCCCGCTTCTGGAGCCGATCCTCTACATCACCTCGCTGGGGTTCGGCTTCAGGATCCTCATTCCTGAAATCCAGTACGAAGGGCATACGCTCACCTATGTGGTGTTCATGGCTCCAGCCATCATTGCAACCAACATCATGTATACGGCATTCATGGAGAACTCGTTCTCATCGTTCGTCCGCATGTACTACCAGAAAACCTATGACGCGATCCGGGCCACGCCGCTCTCGGTGGATGAAATCATTGCCGGGGAGATCATGTGGGGGGCGACAAAATCCCTGATGGCTGCCACGATCATGGTCACCGTCCTGAGTCTTTTCGGTCTGGTACATTATCCGACCGGACTCGGCCTGCTACCCCTCGCCTTTCTGGGCGGCCTTCTGTTCGGCGCCATTGGCATGCTCTTCACCGCATTCGTGAAGAGCATCGACATGTTCAACCTGCCGATCTTCCTGCTTATCACGCCGATGTATCTCTTCAGCGGCACCTTCTTTCCGCTTGAGAATCTACCCGACTGGGCGCAAAGCGTGGCCTGGGCGCTCCCCCTGACACACCTCGTCTCGCTCGCCCGAAATCTGTGCCTGGGAACCATTTCATGGATGAACATCCTGGTGTCCGGCGGATACCTGCTGGCAGCAACGGCTCTCCTGGTCCCCCTGGCCCTGCGCCTCATGCGCCGCCGCCTGATCAAGTAGACACCGCTTAGTCCACAAGAACTCTGGCAGGGACGCCGGAGGATGGCGGGGGAAGAACGGACAGCTTTCGTGAATTCACCACGGTCGGATCGACTGAGGTCTTAAGGTCACCCAGCGCCCAGATAATGGCATCCTTGAGCTCCCCATCCACCTTGGATAATCGCTGTGCCAGTTCGCGGGCAATGCTTCGATATAACTTCAGTCCAATCGAAGGACGAATGGCAATCAACTTTTCGAACTCGACCCGCGAAAATTCCATGACATGGGTTCGCTCCAGGGTCAGCACACTCGCGGAACGGGACTCCACCCCCAGGAAACAGACTTCCCCGAAAATATCAAGAGGACCCAACTCAACCAGCTTCTTGTGCTTGTTGATCCCAATGGCCTTGCGTACTTCCACCCGGCCATCCAGGATCAGAAAAAACGAACACCCTGCCTCACCCTCATGAAGAATGACCTGACCCGGCTCATAAACGTGCGCTGCGCCAATTTTCTCGACGGCCGCCATCTCGCCAGAAGTCAGATCGCGAAGAATCATACCACCCCATTATGGAATCGAAAACTTCACCGCTGTTGCCACCACATCCGCCTTGATCCTGGCCAGAGCCGCCTCATCGGCCTGATACTTAACCGCGTCCACAATCCAACCGCCGAGCCGTTCCATCTCGGCTTCCTTCATGCCACGGGTGGTGACAGCCGGTGTGCCGATACGCACCCCGGATGTCACGGCCGGCGGGCGGGTATCAAACGGAATCGCATTCTTGTTCACAATGATCCCGGCCTTCTCCAGGGCGCAGGACGCATCCTTTCCGGTCGTCCCGAGCGGGGTCAGATCCACCAGCATGAGATGGTTGTCGGTCCCACCCGACACAATTCGCATGCCGTGTTTGGCCAGATAGGCTGCCAGCACCTGGGCATTCTTCACCACCTGCTTCTGGTACACCTTGAACTCAGGCGCCATGGCCTCCTTGAAGCAGATCGCCTTGGCGGCAATAGTGTGCATCAGGGGTCCGCCCTGAAGTCCGGGGAAAACCTGTTTGTCCAGTTCCTGGGCATACTTGGCCTTGCAGAGCACCATGCCGCTACGCGGACCTCGAAGGGTTTTATGCGTGGTCGTGGTGACAAAATCGGCATAGGGAACCGGACTGGGATGCACGCCAGCGGCAATCAGACCGGCAATGTGGGCCATATCCACCATGAGCAGAGCCCCCACGCTGTCGGCAATCTCACGTAGCCGCTTGAAATCCAAAACCCGCGGATACGCACTCGCACCGGCCACGACCAGTTTCGGCTTGCTCTGGACCGCAAGAGCCGCGAGCTCATCATAGTCGATCATTTCCGTTTTTTGACTGACCCCATAAGGCACGATCTTGAAAAAACGGCCGGAGAAATTGACCTTGTGGCCGTGTGTCAGGTGACCGCCATGGGCGAGACTCATGGCCAGAATGGTATCCCCTGCCTGCAGGGCCGAAAAATACACCGCCATGTTGGCGGAACTGCCGCAATGCGGCTGCACATTGGCGTGTTCGGCTCCGAACAAGACCTTGGCCCGATCAATGGCAAGCTGTTCGGCCACATCCACAAACTCACACCCGGCATAATAGCGCTTACCGGGGTAGCCCTCGGCGTACTTGTTGGTCATCACCGAGCCCTGCGCCTCGCGAATGGCCCGGCTGGTGTAATTCTCCGAGGCAATAAGGTCGATTGTCCTGAGTTCGCGCTCCTCCTCATGCTTAATGGCGTTGTAAATCTCGGAATCCACGGCCGATACTGAGGCCACTTCCACGGCCGCACCGCCCATGGCGCCCATCTTGTCAACGCGCCGCTGATGCCGGTCCTCACCCGCGAACGGCTGCTTGAGCCACGCCGAGAAAATGGATTCCGCCTGATCCGGTTTCACCAGATCGCTCCCCAGCACCAGCACATTCGCATCATTATGAAGCCGGGTCGTCTGCGCCATCTCCGGAGTCAGGCACAAGGCGGCACGCACCCGCGGAAATTTATTGGCGGCCATGCTCATTCCGATTCCCGTCCGGCAAATCAACACACCCTGGGCCACAAGTCCCTCCGACACCATCTCGGCGACCATGCGGGCATAATCGGGATAATCCACGGCTGCCGAGCTGTCGCAGCCGACATCCTCGACAACGATGCCCTGCTTTTTCATGACCTTTTTCAGGGCTTCCTTGAGTTCAAACCCGCCGTGATCCGCACCAATCGCCATTCTCATTGTCGCAATCCTTCCTCAACTCTGTTTTCCGGTCTGTACAATCCACGCAACCGCATCACCAATTCCGGCATGGCCGCTTCAATCTCGTCGCGAATGGTCCGATAAACATCGGCCTTCATTCCAAAGGGATCCGGAACATCCTCCCCCTGATGGCGCGCACTGAAATCATTGAGCATCACAACCCGCCCCGCCACACAGGGGAAACGAAGGATGACCGCGCGTTTGTGAGCTTCCGTCATTACCACAACCAGATCGGCAGCGTCAATCCGAGCTTGGGTCAGAGGTTGGCTCCGGTGATCCTCAAGATCCAGTTTTTTCTCAACCATTACATCGATCGCACCTTCACTGGCCCGCTGGCCCGGAATAGCCGACACCCCCGCCGAGTCTACCTCCCACTCTGATTTTTCCCCCAACCAATGCCGTGCCAGAACTGCCGCCATGGGACTGCGGCAGGTATTGCCGGTGCAGACAAAAAGAACCAAGGGTCGCGCCATGACTGCCTCACGGGAAAGGGCGCCCTGCCGGAGGATCACGGGAACGGCACCGGCGGCATCCACGACCGTACTTTCCACTCCCAACCCGGCTGGTCCCGCATCCAAGGCCAGAGCCACGCTGTCCCCCAATGCCTCCAGAGCGGCGGTGACCGTCCGTGCCGCAGGCGATCCGCTAATATTGGCACTGGTGACCCTCAGGATGCCGCCTGCCGCCTTTAACACGGCCAACGCGACGGCATGATCGGGAACACGGAAACCCTCCGTACGCGCGCCACATTTCAACACCAGCGTGAGGGGACCGGGCCAGTACCGCTGAGCCAACCGGCGCGCCCACGGAGGGAAAACCGCTTTCTGTCGTTCCACTGCTTCCATCCCCGACACCAGCAGGGGAATCGGCTTGCCACGATCCCGTTCCTTGGCGGCATAAATCCGCTCAACGGCACCGTCCACGCTGGGATCGGCGGCAACCCCATAGACAGTCTCAGTTGGTAAAATGATCAGGCCGCCGAATCGCAACACCCTAGTCGCCTCTGAAATAAGGGCGGGTTCCGGGCGAACCGCATTAACCACTAGAATTTTGGATTTAGCGCTGGCCATAACCGCTCAAGACACGAAGACCTAGAAGAATGTCTGTGGCCCGTCGCAGGGCGGCATCCTGATCCACCCGCTGCATCAACTCCCGATCCCGCTCCGATTTAACGCTGAGCGGCCGGGCCGGTGAATTCGTTGTAGACAGCATGACATTCCCGGAGTCCACGCCACGCCCCACTTCCACATCGGGCCGGATTCCACGTCCTTCATACGAAACGGCGTCAAGCAGATGGAGTTTCCGGGTTGTCAGAGTGATTACCTGACCGTCAGGAAGAGTCAACGCCTCCCGAAAGCGACCCTCCCCGGAGGTGGTCGAACCTATCAGCATAATCCCGGGACGCCCGTGCCACACGGCAACAAGCGCCTCCGCCGCCAACCGGGTTCGGTCATCAATAAGCACCATCAGCGGCATGTTAAGGGAAAACCCCGCTTCAACCCTGTTTGTCGAAATCGGCTTGTCCTGATTGTCGGTTACAATAAACAAAGATTCCCCTGAACGACGTCCAATCCCCGCCAGATGCGTGACTGAATCTAGATCCTGCCCCCCCGCTCCCCGGAAATCCAGAATGATCCCGGCCTTGCTGTCCAACGCCCTGACATGGTCCAGAATCTCAATCCCGCTCCCCTTGAGCAATCCCTCGATCTTCAGGTAGGCAATATCCTCAGGCCACAGTTCAACTGCCGCAACCGCGGGCTTCCCCGGAATCTCTTTGCCTGCTTCGGGGACTGTTTTGTCCACCCCGATAAATGCGCCTGGGTCAATCGACCTGAGAATGCCCTCAATCCCGCCGCGCACGGCCTGCGACCGGTCAACCAGGACACCCCGTGTTTCCAGGCAGGATAGAATGTCATCAAGGCTGACCGTGGCAAAACAGGAACAGTCTGAGGTAATTAAAAAAAGGAAACTCAGGCAAAAAATGGCGCCCGGCCCCTCAGGCCTTTTTTGATTTTTTCGCAATTTCATTCTGGATCCTGTCATTCCCCACATTCACCTTGTCAATCAAGGTCTGCTTGTGGATCACCAGTTGACGCGCCAGATCCGGCTGGCTCAGAGCCAGTATCTGAACGGCAAGGAGAGCGGCATTCACGGCACCAGCCTTGCCCACTGCAACCGTGGCAACCGGTACGCCGGCCGGCATCTGCACAGTCGAGAGAAGCGAATCCAGCCCGTTCATAAACCCACTCGTCACGGGAATACCAATGACCGGGAGGGAAGTATGTGCACAAATCACGCCCGCCAGATGGGCCGCTCCGCCCGCTGCGGCAATAATAACTTTCACGCCCTGACCTGATGCCTTTCGTGCAAAGGCCGATGCCAGATCCGGTGTCCGGTGCGCGGACATCACGCGCACCTCGGAAACCACTCCGAAATGTGTCAATGTCGAAACCGTTTCCTCCAACAGAGGCCAATCTGAATCACTCCCCATCACCACGGCCACTTCCGGCTTTCGTCCTATTTTTTTATTCATTTTTGCCCCTCCGCCTTCATCATTCATAATTCATAATTCATCACTTCTTAAGCGCTTTCGCGGCGATATCGCGGCGAAACATGGCGCCATCATAACTGATTTTCCCGACAGCCTGATAGGCGCTACCCACGGCCTCCTTCAAAGTCTTTCCCAGCGCGGTCACTCCCAGCACCCGTCCGCCGGACGACAGGACCTTGCCGTCTTCAAGCCGGGTTCCGGCATGAAATACGACCGCCGCCTTCACCTTCGCCGCCGTCTTGAGCCCCCGGATCTCCTTGCCCTTCTGATAAGCGCTCGGATATCCCCCGGCGGCCATGACGACACAAACACAAGCCTCAGGCTTGTAACGAATCAACCCCGGGCTGAGCGTTCCGTCAATACAGGCTTCCAGAGCCGGGATCAAGTCGCCTTCAATTCGCGGCAGAATCACCTGGGTCTCCGGATCCCCGAAACGACAGTTAAATTCCAGAACCTTGGGCCCCGACTTGGTCATCATCAGGCCGGCATAGAGCACCCCTTTGTAGTGAATTCCCCGGCTCTTCAACTCGGCAAGCGTTCTTCCAAACACCTCCCGCTCGATGACCGGCATCAACTCAGGGGTGAGAATCGGAGCGGGGGAATAGGCCCCCATACCTCCCGTGTTGGGGCCCTGATCGTTGTCCAACGCCCGCTTATGATCCTGAGCACTGGCCAACAGCACCACGTGAACGCCATCGGTCAGAGCCAGTACGGACACTTCCTCGCCCTCGATAAATTCCTCAACAAGAATACGACGCCCGGCATCGCCGAAGGCCCCTTCCACCAGAGACTCATGAACCGCCCGTTCGGCCTCCTGCAGAGTGACGCATACTGTGACACCTTTCCCGGCGGCAAGACCCTCAGCCTTGATCACGATCGGAACTCCGATATCATGGACAAAGTCCAAAGCCTTCGCGGCATCCGTAAAGGTGCTGGACTGGGCGGTGGACACGCCCGCAGCCACCATGACGTCCTTGGCAAAAACCTTGCTCCCCTCCATTCGGGCAGCCTCTTTGGAGGGACCGAACACACGCAGGCCTTCCTTTTCCAGGAGATCTGTGAGACCGGCGCAAAGAGGCGCCTCGGGGCCCACCACGGTCAGATCGGGTCGGTTGGCGCACGCCCAGGCAACGATGCCCCGCACATCCTCAGAGCCGATATCCAAATTCGTAGCCAACGCCGCCGTCCCGGCATTCCCGGGCGCACAGAAGACCTCCGGCTTGCGGCTGTCATGAACTAACTTCCAAACCAGGGCATGTTCCCGCCCCCCTCCGCCAATCACTAAAACTTTCATAGGGAAAAGAATATAGGATGCGGGTGCGGAGTCAACGGTTTTAGGGAAGCCCTCAAAACAATTCGCCCTGATCCGCAGTCTTGATCAGAGAGCGAAAATCCATCCGGGCATAAAAGGGTCGCATGATGGCTGGCCATTCGGGCTTCACGGAAAGGGTGGCCCACCCAGGACAACATGGCAGATCAACCCGAAGTCTGACTAGCGCAAGGTTCCTCTCCACACGATCCCGCTGGGCAATCAGGTTAGTACGGATGCGTGTCGAGTGAATCTCACCCACCCGAGACCACATGACATCAAGGGATCCAAATTGTCCAAGCAATTTTGCCGCAGTCTTGGGCCCCATCCCCTCAACCCCGGAAATATTGTCAACAGCATCCCCCGTCAAGGCCAGCCACTCGACAATCTGCTCGGGATGGACACCGGTTTTCTCAAAAACCTCAGCCTTCCCAAGCCGTTTATCATCCTTGCCCCAGGAGGCCATTCCGGTTTTCTCAGAAACCAGCTGGTAAAGATCCTTGTCGCTGGTCACAATGATGACGTCATCAACATTCCTCTCCCCCCAGCACGCCAGTGAGGCGAGAACATCATCGGCTTCCTGCTGCTCGAGGCGGATCAGGGGAATGCCGGCCAGCTCCAGGAATTCACGAACCGGCTCAACCTGCCGTCTGAGATCATCGGGCATGGGAGGCCGTTGGGCTTTGTACTCGGGAAGCAGATCCAACCGGGTTTTGGGTGACCCGCCATCCCAGGCCACTGCCCAATGGGAGGGATTCCAGACCTCCAGGAGTTGATGAATCCCGCGGATGAAACCAAATACAGCATTCGAGGGTTGTCCTTCATGGGTAGAAAGCGCCCTGATGCCGAAGAAAGACCTGTAAAAGAGTTGAGTCCCGTCAACCAACAGTAGTCTTCGGGCGCTCATAGCCACACCCGTTATTGACCGGGCGTCATCGCTGCAGGAACGGTCATGCCCCCGCCTAGGGCGGACGGCTTATCCTTCGCGCCGGGCTTGGCGGTGTCCTGACCCGGCTTCCGGATCAACTGCCCACTCGGATCCACAAGTTTGGCGGTCACGAAAATCAGCAGATTTTTTTTGACGCTCTTCTCAGACTTGGAGCGAAACAGAGCGCCCAGAAGGGGAATGTCGCCTAGAATCGGAATCTTGTCGTTCGTCTTTTCCAATGCCTCCGTGATCAAGCCACCCATGACCACCGTAGCGCCGTCATAGATTGAAATCTTTGTTTCAACCGAACGAACCTGAAAGAAGGGCTGCGGCATGTTCAAGGTCGACTCGGAGCCGTCGGCGCGACGCACGGTCGAACCGTATTGGTACCAGATCGGCTCCGTGACCACCTGGGGCTTCATGGTCAGATTGATCATGTTTCCATCAGGACTCACTTCCGGCATCACATTCAATATGACCCCCACCTCACGGGTCGTGAAATCCTGAGGCGTAACGGTTGTTTCCTGAACGATATTCGCCGCATTGTTTCCACCACCGTTCTGACCGATCTGCCCCCCTTGAATCTGAAAGGAGCTCGGGTAGATATACTCGATCACCACCTTGATGGTAGCTTCATTTCCGGATTGAGTCGTCACCTTCGGAGCAGACAGCAGATCGGCATTCCCGTTTTGTTCCAACGCGTGAAGAATCATGGTAATATCCGGATTGGTCAGCACGCCCGCAATGCTGGCCAGGGCACCCTGGGATCCCTTGCCTCCCGCGAGCGGGGTTTCCTTTCCATTGGCATCGGCCCCATAAAACCGCAATCCTTTTGTCAGCCCGCCTGCTGTCGAATTGGCATTCATCTGAACGCGGGGACTGGCGGAAATCGGAGCGAATGGATTCGCGTTATTCTTGACCATCATCTCCCAATTGTCCGTCAGCAACCATTCCAGACCGGCCTCATACATGTCGGTTTCGTTGATCTCAACGAAGCGAGCCTCAATTTCAACCTGTTTCGGCACCACGTTCAATTCGGAAAGAATTCGTTCGAAGACAATCAGGTTATCTGCAGTGTTGGCTACAATTACTTTTCCAATGGCAGAATTATACGTAATGGAAGACCCTTTGGGGAAATTAACACCCATGTTCGAAAAATATCCCTTGAGATCAGACGGCACCGCATCCCCGATCCCCGCGCCCGCATCCAAGGAAACCTTCTCGCGGCCCCCGACGCGACTGACCGTCGGCATCGCCGTTCCCGCCTGCTGAACACGTTCAATAAAGGTCGGCTCAACGGGATACATGCGCATTTCCATGGAGTCGGGCGTCCAGTCCAGAGGCACAATCATCACGACTTCGCCATCCATGCGCCATTTCAGTCCGGCCACACTGGTGATGATTTTAAGGGCATTATAAAGCGTGATGTACCGCGCCGAGAATGTCACCTCGGACCCGCCCGAAGAGCCCGTCTTTTCGGCGGGAGCCCCGAAAACATCATCCCCACCTCCGCCAGCGGCCGGTTTCGGTGCTGCAGCGGCTCCAGAACCAATATTAAGGATAATATTGACGCCCTTCTTGGACTCATCCTCCGTGCTCTTATCACAGTCCCGACTTCGCTTGTTCAGGAAATCCACAACATCATGCATGTTCGCTTGGCGAAACTCGATTTCGTCAATGACAATTTTCTTCATTTTTTCTTCAAGAAGATTGTTGGGTGTGGTGGTAACCTTCGGATCCGGGGATTCCTTGCCCTTGACGACTTTGTATTTTGAATTCCAGGCATCGCGAACTTCCGCTGTCATTTTCCGGGCGGTGGCATCACGTTCCGCAGTCTTGTTCCCGTATTCCCGCTCGCCAAGAACCTTCAGATAACGCATGGCCTCGCGGTTGTCGGGGTCGAGCCCCAGCACGGACTCAAAGCGGGCTCTTGATTCCGCATACTCGCGTTTCACCATGAATTCCCGGCCAAGTCTCATATATTTCTCAACATCCATTTCGCCGGGATTCACTTCGGTAACGGCTTCCGGCGCGCTCGCCTCATCCTTATTCTTCATCGCGTCAAGCAGGGAGGCAAGCCGGGGATTATTGGGACGCTGCTTGAGGAACTCACGCCCCTGCAGGGCGGCTTCACCCTCCTTGCCCTCCTTCACCATTTTCCGGATAAGCTGGTATTCACATTCCGGAATCTGCGCGATAGCGCGATTTCGGAGCGACAGGCATTGGGGAACCACCGGCAATTTGGCGAGCGCGATCTTATACTGGTCACCCGCTGCGGCGTAATCCCCGTTCTTTAATGCCTTCTCGGCACTGTCCATGGCCATACGTCCATCCAATTCACGGGCTTTGCGCCGGACGACTTCCTGATCCGCCACCGTGGTCGCAATCTTGACGCGTTCCTCAGTCCCCATGTTTTTGATGGCCGTTTCCAGGGCATTTTTCACGCCCGCATCAGAAGAAACAGCCGCCTCAGCCACCGGAGCGGAAACAACGGCTTCCGAAGCCGGCTTCGCCGGTACTTCAACAACTGGAGCAGGCGCAACCGGAGCAGGCGCAACGACAGGAACTGCGGGAGCCGGCTCTTCAACAACCGGAGCGGCGGTAACGGGCGCTGGCGCTGGCGTAAGTTCTTCAACAACCGGAGCGGCGGTAACGGGCGCTGGCGCAAGCTCTTCAATGGCCGGAGCGGGTGCCGTGACCTCGGGCTTTTTCTCGGCATCACCCTGAACAGCCGCTGCGGCCCCTGCATCGCCCGCAGGCTGATTCATCTCCTGAAGCAAAACTTGAGTGCCCGCATCCTGCCCTTGTGAAAAACCCTGGTGCCCCGCCATGGAGCTTATCAGGACAGCAGTGAAGACGCAGAGTATAGCGTTGATTCTCATAAAGTTATCTCCTTATATCCAATACAACAAAATGACTGAATCGCCCTAAATTCCTATTGCTTCACGGATTGCGGGTCAGACACTTTGTGCTCAATCCACACATCAAGATTACGGTAAGGGTCGTTTATTAGTACACGGGTACCTTGTGTGTCAACTTTTTTGACCTTATAAAGAGACCCCTTCAAATCAAAATCGACATCCGGCCGAACCGAAAAAACCGCCTCATCGATCAGTGAAATCAACTTGATCTCATAATCGTCACGGGGCACCAAACGCCCCTTAATCAACGGAATCTTTTTGCCATTATGTTCCAAGGTGAGCGTGGGGCCCTCCTGCGCATGCTCGTCATAGGAATCGAGCGTGACACCCTCCGCTTTCTCTCCAAGTTTTTTCCAATAGGTTCGGCCTCCCGAACGAAGATTGATCTGAAAAATCAGGTTGGTACCAGCCTTGCTGACGCCCTTGAAGATCATCCGGAAAGGGATGGGCTTGATCTCGGCGACCCGGATTTTGGCGAGATAAGGAGGGTGGCTTTCAATATCCTTGGGATCCGTCTTCCACTCATATTCTTCCCGCGTAGTAAAGCCGTCGTTGTCGGGATCCGTATTAACGACCTCCCCGTCGAAGGCAAAGACCCCATGCTTCTCCTCCCATTCATCCGGGATACCGTTATGGTTCCGGTCAACGATTTCTGTTTTATCGACCGGCTGCGCCCCTCCACACACAATAAATGTGCAGTTGGTCGCGGCATAGGGGATCGGCCGGTCACAGTTCACGCATTTGACGCGCAGCTCCGGGGTCAACAGAGAGAGGGACCATGCCTCGTTCTGGAAAGGCGCGCCCAGTTCTGTCAGGGCACTACGAAAAATCGCGCGATCGGGCGGAAGCGCCTTTTCAAAAGCAGGCTTCAACGCCTTCAGCTCCATCCCGAAATTCTTCTCAGCCGTTTTCTGCCCCTGAGCCATGACCGCGAGAACAATCAACGAGACGAGAAGAACGAGTAAAACAACGGCCGCAATAATCCGGTCGTAGTTCTTTTTAAACCAAGCTCCTATGCCGGTCACCATTATTTGACTCCTCCCGGCTGCTTCTCAGACGCAGTGGCCTGGGGCTTTGCGAACTGAAGCACCTCCACCTCCATTTTAATGGTCAACAGGTTTTCACGCCCGCAAACAACTCGGTAATCCCTTGTTTTCGGGGCTTCCTTTTCAGTCTCGCCGCCAGCCGTCTCTTTCACTGCCGCCCCTGCGCCATCCTTGCGCTCGAACACTTTTTCATCACCCTTGATCTCCATGCGGGTCACCACCGTGAAGATCGAACTGTTGGCCAACCCGTTGAGAATCTTCATCAGGCCGCTTTCACGGGCCTTGAACTGAACCGAAAAACGCCACCGGCCATAATACTGCCCCTCGGGAACAAGCCCCGCCCCGACATCCACACTGTTCTTTAAATCGAGCTCCCCTGCACGGGCGGCGGGCGCAACCTTGCCCCCTAAACCCGCGACGGCATCCACCTCAAACTCCTGTCGCGAAAAGGCATCCAGCGAGGCAATATTACCGGCATACAAGGCCAGACAGAGAGCTTCGACAATCTTGAGTTGCTGGGTCAACCGCGGCACATCCTGAGGCGCAGGAAGATCCCCCTTCATATGACGCCCAAATCCGAAGTCAAACCCCTTTGGAACGGCAATGCCCGAAGCGGATGCCTTGGTCAGCAAATTACGCTGTGTATCAAAGAATTGCGTGATGAAACGGGCAGGACTCTGCACCACCGGCTCAATCTGCCCTGCTCCCATCGCCGCCTGAAGGTCCACAACCTCCTGCTTGATTGTCTGGATATTCTCCTTTTCCACGCGCAGGTTGGCAACCGAGGGAAAAGGGTTCTGGCTATACAGAAATTCCAGACGATTCTTGTCCCCCTTTAATACCGCCTCAGCATCTGTAAAGTGAATGAATTTCAACACCACCAACGCCACGGCTCCAAGGAAAAAGAGACTTATCAGCACCGCCAGCGCAATCACAACCATTTTTCGACGAGATTGCATAGGTTACGCCTCCCCCTTGCCGGGCTTCTCGTTTTGGATTGGAGGAGTCGACGGCTCGACCGCCTTGACCGACGGCGGGGCCGTCCTTTCAGACGGCTTTGCATTCAGTCCGATTTCAATCGTAAATTCTGTTGCGAAATCCGTCCCTTCCACGGGCTTGATCCGCTTGATCTGAAGATCGTCTGAAAAATATCCCAGGGACTTCAGGCTCGCCACATACTCGGTAATAGCCTGGTTACTCACCTTGTCACTAAACGCCATACCCCTGACTTCAAGCCGTATCGTCGTCGATTTCACATCCTTTGGTGTTGTCAGCCTGACACTGGTCAACCACATCCCCGGAGCAAGCCGTTGATGCAGGTCATTCATCATAACCACCCAACGGGTTCGTGAAACAATCAATCCGTTCAAGTCCGCCGCTTTGGTGTACAACTGGCCTTTTTGTTTTGACAATTCACCCAGCTTAACATTGGGCGACTCAAGGGCAGCCAGCTTTCCCTGAACCATATCCCGCCGCTTTTCAGCCAAAGTGGACATCCGGTGCAGAAATAGACCGAACACAAGCACCGTCAAGACCAATCCCGTAGCCGCCAAGCCGAAGAAGGGAAGGCGGCGCTGCAACACCTTTCGGGCCGCCAACTCGGGCGGCATCAGATTGATTTCCACAGGGCATGACAGCGTACGTCGTAGCGCCAACCCAACCACTTCGCCGAGCAGATGAAGGTTCGCGGCCACCTTGTCGGACTCAATCAAGGAACTGACCGCCACATTGCGGAACGGGTTCAGGAAATCAACCTCGGTCTTCAGCTTATCCTTCAGGAAGGTGTTGACATGAGGGATCACGGAACACCCCCCGGTCAACAGTACCATGCCCGGCTGGCTTCCGCCCTGCTGGCTGCGGTAAAAATTGATGGTGCGGATCACCTCGGCATGCAGGCGGGTCATGATATTCCGGACAATCTTGGAAGTGCGATCCGCCACCCCCACTTCATGCCCCTCATACACGCCCCCAAACCCCACAAACGCGTGAGCCACCTTGAGTTGCTCGGCCTCTTCGAAGGAAAGTTCAAATTCCTTCATCACGTCCTTGGTGATCATCGTTCCCGCCACCGGGATACTACGACTAAAGATCTTCGTGCCTTCGACAAACACCACATTCGTGGATCGGGCACCCATGTCCAGGATCATAGTGCATCCCGGCAGGTCGGAATAATTGTACCGCACGGCATTGTAAAGAGCCAGAGGCGAAACATCCACGAGGATCGGATCCAGTCCGGCCGCCTCAACGCAATCGGTCAGGTTTTTAACCAGATCGCCCTTGACGGCCACAAGCAGAACACTCAGTTCCCCTGTCTCCTGCCCCACTAGCTGGTAGTCCCACACCACCTCATCCATCGGGAAAGGCACATTCTGCTGCGCCTCATATTTGACAATCTGGGAGATTTTGTCGGGTGTAACCGGAGGCAGTTTGACATAACGCGGAAAAACCAACTGACCCGACATGGAAACGGCCACGACACCCGGCCGGATACCACTGCTCCGCATCGCATCCCGAATCCCCGAAACGATGTAAGCCGACGGATCCAGAGTCGTCTCTGGATCAAATCCCAAGGGAGACACGGAATAGTTGACCAGCTCAAGGCTCGTCGCCTCAATGATCCTGAATTCAGCAAGCACCAGCTTGCTGTTTCCGATGTCCAACGCCAAAATTCGATCTGATCCAAACATAGCGTCCTATTTCAAAGCCTCATACTCATCAAAATTGATGAGGGCAAACGGGGTTTTCGACCGGTCCATGACATACCCTTCCCGAGGAACCAACTCAGGTTTTTTCCACCAGTCCTGGGGTAGCGCCTTGCCGGGAGCGAGCTTACCCTCGGAAAGCGACCCCGCCAATTCCCCCTTGATCACGGCTTCCACCGCTACACCAATCACCTCGCCATACCGAGCCAAGGCTGCCGGACGGATATAAGCGCCCCCCTTACGACCCCGGCCTCGTGCCACATCGATATAGGTAACGGTCCCTTTAAGCAGGGTGAACTTGGTCGTTTCACGACTTCTCAACAGAGCGAAAAAATTAAATACGACTTCGTCAAGCCACTCCGGTTCGGTATCGAATTGGAGTCCAAGCTCAACCCACTCCCGTATATCTCCCCGTTGATTGCCTGAGGAATCAGGGCTTTTCAGAACGCTTCGGGGGCCGATGCCCGTCAACTGTTTCAACCGAATAACCCCGCCGACGCCCAGGGCGGACTTGCCGGCATTGACAGGCGTTCCCCTGCTGGAAATCGCCTGAGCCAGCGCAGGGTCAACGCCCATCACCCAAGCCACCCCGAAACAAACCAACGTTTTCCAAGCCATGCAATCGGTTTTCATAAGGCACTCCTATGCAAAGTCAGCCGGAACAAACAAACCAACACCAGAATCATGGCAGTATAGAGAGAGACGCTTTAAGGTCAAAACAAAAAACGCCCGCCCTGCGCCACTCTTTCTCATCAAATCTGGTCTGTCACACGTTCGGGATGTCGGTTATCGATCTTCCGGCCCACGGCGGCATACCGGGTAAGCCGCCCGGCAAGGGACAAGGCTTTCATCGGGTTGCTGGAGCTGAAGAGCGACAGGTCGGGATTGACCGTCGCCAGCTTCTCATGGGCAATCAACGCCCAGGTCGATTCGGTCAAATGCCGGAACGGAGGCGTCATAATGATGGGGCAACTGAATGTCTGACGTGAACTGTTGATATCCACCCCGCTGATTTCCATCAGCTCATTTTTCGCGCAGAGCGCCTGGAGCCGGAGCAATTGAGCCAGAGTGTTCCGGGGCGGCATATAGGTGATGGCCTTGAAACCGATCCGCTTCAATTCAGGCACCAGCGCATCCAGATAATCATCCTCAAATTTCTCAGCCTTCTTGTCGCCCGTCGGAGATTCGCCGACATCTCCCAGATAGGCGTAGGCGGGAATGGCCCCAATATCATTGGCAAATTGAACCGCCTTGACGATTGGAATACATTCCCGGCTGCCGGGCTGGACGAACATCCGGGGAACCAGCGAGGCCTTGAACAAGCCCAGAAGATCATAGGCGTAGTGGGGATTGGCGGGGTCCAGGAGGAGGGTCTCCAATTTAGCCGGGACTTCGGTGTCCAGTTTCTCCCTGACAAACCGGATCAGGGCCATTCCCTTGCCATGCGCCTCGATCAACTTCAACGACAGCGCGTAGAGAATATGCCGTTCCGTAATGGAGCCGCCCACCGCCGCCTGTGAAAGGGCCGCCACATCCCGGTCAAATTCCATTGGCGCCATCCCGACTTCGCCGAGGATGTCGTTTAGACGGTCCACCTGCAGGCGATCACGCTCGATGCGCGCCGCGTTCATCGGACGCAGAAACTCTCTGGCCGCTCCAAACTGTGTGGCGGGAATGCCATGGACGGCCATATAGCTGTTGTTCAGGGTGTCTGGGTTATTAGTCTTCCGTCCCTCAACGGCCGTGCCGGTCATGTCCACCCGCATTTCAAACCCGACGGTGGAGGCGATGTTGATGGCCTTGCAGGCCTCAAGCATCTCGGAGCACCCGGAAACCGAGTCATGATCCATGATGCCCACCGCCTGAAGGCCAGCCTGAGCCGCCTTCACCGCTGCCATGACGGGGGTATAGGGGCTGAAGGAATAGATGGTGTGGACGTGGTTGTTGACTTCATCCGTGGGCGCCACCCCCTGCTTCACCGATTCGCCCAGTTCCCGTACCGCCGCCAACCGTTCCGCCACATTCAGGCTGTTCAACTTCGCCCCGTTCATCCATCGGCCTCCGCTTATTTTAATTCCAGACCCGGCAGAACTGACTTAGCGAGGGCTTCAATACTGGAATGGAATCGAACCGCCTCATTCAGGTACTTGGCCGCCTGGGCATAATGCTTCTCATTTCGTCCGGTCGCCTCATAAATATACAAGGCGACGGCAAAATAGTACTGGCCCTTTTCGCGTTTGGTCAGATCCCCGTTCTCAACATACCGCTGCACAAAACGCATCATCTGCGCGGGAGGCAGCGTGATCCAGGGAACCTGCCCGCCCCGAATGATGATCTTCTCGGCGTCTGCTCCCAGGATATCCTTGGTGCCCAGCCAGCCAAAGGCATACCCACTGCCGGGATTGCTCGCCACATCAGCCTTGACGCCCTCAATGATCAGCGTTTTGAGCTCGGCCAAAAACTGGTACGCCTTGACCGCCTGCTTACCGGCGGCCTTACCCTCATCCGTCTTCAGGCCCTTCACGCACTGTTCGATCTTGACTTGCGCCTCCCTGAAAAGATGCTGCTGGATCAGGGATCCGCTTTCCTTCCGGGTGGCGTCAACCAGGTCGAGTTCAGCCTGGATTCCTGCTTTTTTCTCAGCCTCCGCCTGTTCCTTCGCGCGCCGTTCAGCCTCGACCTTATCCGCCTCCGCTTTCTCAAGGGCAGCCCGCTCCGCGGCCGCCTGATTCGCGACTCTATCACGATCAAGCTTCTTTTTCAGGATATCGAACCGGTCCACCGCTTTCCGGGCCTTGTCAGTTCCCTCTGAAATGGATTGAACCAGTTCGGAACATCGTGCCGGAACATTCGTCAACAGCATCAACTTCTCGTGCACGGCCACTGAATTCGAAAGGGACAGCATCGTGGTCCGGTTGGACTCCACCAGTGCGGACATCCCTTTCAGTTCTGCGGTTACGGAAGCCAGTGTTCCGGTGGCATACCGCTGCACCAGTTCCAGATCCGCCAGCGCATTGGTTCTGTCCGGATCCGAAGGAATCTCCGTCCCCGCCATCATTAGCGTCACCACCGCCGTGGCGTTGGAAACCCACCCGCCGGCCCGGACGGTGTAGTTCGAGACCTCCCCCGCAACCCCTTGCAGGTCGGCCAGAATCTGGCCGGCTTTTTTCCGATATTGGGCCGCCAGCGCCTTTTCCTTCTCTTCGGCCGTGCGTTTTTTCTGACTGGCCACACTGCCGCCGATCACCCCCGCCAAAATCAGGAGCCCCAGCACCACTCCCAGGGCGATTTTCACCTTGCGCAATGAGCGCGGGGGCTTAACTGCATCCGCTTTAACCGAACTATTCGAAGAAGCCGTCTCCGTCCCTCCAGACGAAGACGTGGGGGCGCTGACAAGAGCCGCCCCTTTCTTTTTGGCTAAAATAATTTTCCCGCCCTTCTTCGACAACTGCCCGTATGGGTCCACCGGGGGAGGCTTCAAGGAGAGAAGAATCCTCCTCATGTCCGCCATGACTGAGGCGTAATTCGGATAGCGCCTCAGGGGATCCGCCTCCAGCATACGCCCGACCAAGGCCTCAAGCTCGGGATTGACAAACGGGCGCAATGAACTCAAGCGCGGAGCAGGACCTTTAAGTCGAGCCTTGACCACATCCATCGGGGTTGCCCCGTCAAACGGCGGCTTCAGGGTCAGGGCATGAAACAAGGTTCCGCCCAAACTGTAAATATCGGAGCGGGAATCGGACGCATGGCCCCTGAGTTTTTCGGGTGCAATATAATAGGGCGTGCCCCAAATTCCCTTCGCGGTTCCACCCTCACTGCTTTCCTTAAACCGGGCTAAACCAAAATCCACCACCTTGGCAATTCTGTTGTTATCCAACAAGATGTTCTCCGGCTTGACGTCGCCGTGAATCAGATTAATGGCCGCTGCGGCATTCAACCCCTCCGCCACATCCAGCGCAATCTTGAGTACCAGAGCTTCGTTCAGAAGTTCGCCCGCGGCAATCATCTGATCCATCCGCCCGCCTTCTAAAAGCTCCATCACCATGTAGGGCTGACCATGGGACACTCCGAACGAATAAATCTGGACGATATTCGGATGATTCAACGCCGCAGCGGCCTGAGCTTCCCGTCGGAACGTTTCCACGAATTCGGGATTTCCACCGAAGGAGGATTGCATAACCTTGACCGCCACCCAGCGATCCAACCCGGTGTCCCGTCCGCGATAGACGGCTCCCATCCCCCCCTTACCCAAAAGGTCAACCAGAAGGAACGCCCCCATTTTGGCCGGAACATGCTGTTTCGTTCCGCACTCGGGACAGGCAATTTCAACAAACGCGGGAAGATTGGAGACATCCATCAGGTGCTGGCATTTCAAGCAGGTGGTCTCATGGACCGGATCCATGATTATGTCGCTGTGGCCTGTCTCCATATTTATCCGTAAACCTATTGTTTTAGAACGGCGATTCTGCCTATTATGAGGCACCATGTCTATAGAAATTGAGGTCGCTTAACGCTATGAATCCCGTCTGCTTTCACATCGGATCCCACCCCATTTACTGGTATGGCGTACTGATGGCACTCGCCTTTCTGGCGGGAATTTCCCATTGGCAATGGCTGGGCCGACGAACCGGCCGGGATGTTTCCCTGGCCGGAGATCTCGCCTTCTGGCTCATGATTGGAGGCATCATCGGCGCCCGCATTGCCTATGTCCTTTCCAATGTTGATTACTTTCGCGCCGCTCCCCAGGAAATCATCCGGATTGACCAGGGCGGCCTGATTTATTACGGCGGCTTCATCGGAGGTGCGATCCTATTTTTCATCGTGGCCCGGTGGCGACGACTCAATCCCCTTGATCTCGCCGACTTCACCATCACGGCCCTTCCGCTTGGGCATGCCTTTGGCAGAATCGGCTGTTTTCTCAACGGCTGCTGCGGTGGCGCGCTCGCGCCACATCCGTCCGGACTGACCTGTGGCCTGACTCATTACCCGGTTCAACTCTATGAGGCTTTTTTCAATCTAGGCCTCTATGCGTTCCTGACCTGGTTCTACTTGAATCGGCGCATGGAGCGGAAGGGTTCCATCCTGGCCCTTTATCTGATGATTTATCCGATCATCCGGTTTCTGCTGGAATTCATCCGGGGTGATGACCGCATGCGACTGGGCGCTCTCGATGTGGCGCAGGAAATCAGCCTGATCCTGATAATGACGGGATTGATTCTGTGGTGGTTTGTGCGACATCACCCCACCCCTTCAATAAAAACAAAATCCGCTCCACGCCCCTGAAGACCGGATATCGATGGACACCATCCGCCATTATAGTGTTACGACCGAAGGCGTCGGAAAACGACTGGACGCCTGGCTGAGCACACAGACGCCCGACTTGTCACGGGCCCGTATCCAGAACCTCATTCAGGAGGCGCATATTCTCCTGAACGGGAAACCCTCCAAGCCCGGTCACAAACTGGCGACGGGCCAAACCATTACCCTCTCCATACCCCCGCCCGTGGATATCGAGCTGAAGCCGGAGACCATCCCGCTGGACGTGCTTCACGAGGATTCCGATCTGATTGTGATCAACAAGCCGGCCGGACTGGTCGTCCACCCCGCCGCCGGCCACGCCTCAGGAACCCTTGTCAACGCCCTGCTCGCCCACTGCCCCGATCTTGCCGGAATCGGCGGGGAGAAGCGCCCGGGCATTGTGCATCGCCTCGATCGCGACACCACGGGAGTGATGGTGGTGGCTAAAAACGAGACCGCCATGCGATCACTGATGAATCAATTCCGGCACAGGCAGGTGACCAAGGAATATCTGGCGCTTGTATGGGGCCACCTGAATCCGCCTGCCGGACGCACGGAAACCCTCATCGGAAGAAATCCGAACGACCGGAAGAAAATGTGCACAAAGCCCCATGTCGGTCGCATGGCCATCACGCTTTACGACACACAGGAAAAATTCGCAGCCACCTCCCTGTTGCGTGTCCGCATCGAAACCGGCCGCACCCACCAGATTCGCGTTCATATGGCCTTCCTCGGCCACTCCATTATAGGCGACCCCAGCTATGGGCGCCCCCGTCGCGATGTCCTGCCCGGCCCCTTCCCCACCCGACAAATGCTACATGCCGCCCGATTATCCTTCATCCATCCCGTCACGGGAAAGTCCCTGTCCTTCAAGGCACCTCTGCCGGCGGATATGCACGATCTGATTGAGTCCCTGCGGTGACTCAAGTTTCTTCATGCTTTATAAAGGCCTCGTACTGGGTCGCCGTCATCAGGGTTCCCCGCGTGGCGCTGTCAAAGGGTTTCAGCTTACAGATCCACCCCTCGCCACAGGCGGCCTGATTGATCAATTCAGGGGCGGAAGCAAGTTTCCCGTTCACTGCGCTTACCGTGCCCGCAACCGGCGCATAAACATCGCTGGCCGCCTTGACCGACTCAACCACCAGCAGCGAATCATGGGCTTTCACAACTTTGCCGACTTTCGGCAACTCCACAAAGGTGATATCCCCGAGGGCTTTCTGGGCGTGGTCGGTAATCCCCACCGTCGCCTCATCTCCCTCCATCTTCACCCACTCATGATCCCGTGTGAAATAAACAATATTCAAAGCCATGACATCGCTCCTTTTTGCTTCAATAGCCTTATAAGTGAAGCGAAATAATCAGGCGAGGGCGCAATGATAAAGGCACCCTACTTAATGACTTCCGTCATCTTGAAGATGGGTAGGAACATACAGACTACAATCCCGCCAATGACCACCCCGAGGAACACCATCAGCAGCGGCTCCAGGAGTGAAGTAAGGGAGGCGAGCATGGTCTCGACTTCATCATCGAAGGTATCCGCGACACTGGCCAGCATCTCATCCACCTTGCCTGTTTTTTCACCAGCCGACAGCATTCTCACCACCAGGGTCGGAATGCAATCTTTGCCATCCAGGCCTGATGAAAGCGTATCACCATGTTCAACCGCCTTGCGGGCATCCATGATCGCGGCCTCGATCACAAGGTTTCCGGCAGCCTTGGCAACAATCTCCAGGGCGTTCAGGATGGGTACGCCGCTTTGAACCAACTGGCTGAGCGTCCGGGAGAACCTGGCCACCGCGACCTTCTGAACCAGAATCCCGAACACGGGTGCCTTGAGCGCAAACCGATCCAGCGCCCAGGCACCTGAGGTTGTTTTTTTCCATTTCTTGAAAAGCCAGATAGCGAGAATAATGGAAGGCACGATGATCAAGGCGTAATGCTTGATTCCATTGCTGAGATCTACGAGAAACTGGGTCGGAGCCGGCAGTTTTCCGCCAAAATCCTTGAACATTCCCGCAAACACCGGGACGATGAAAATAATCATCCCTGAAGCGATAATCAGGGACATGGACAGCACCACAACGGGATAGGTCATGGCGGACTTCACCTTACGGCGCAACCGGGCGGTCGCCTCCAGCAATTCCCCGATCCGCTTCATGGTTTCGGCAAACTGACCGCTTTGCTCTCCAGCCCGAACCATGTTGACATACAGGACGTCAAAGATCTGGGGCAACTGCTGCAGGCTTTCCGAAAACGAGGAGCCATTCTCGATGCTTTTCTTCACCATGCCGATGGCAATCTTGAAATTGGGATTGGCCGCCTGCTCCTCAAGTGTTTCAAGGGAGGCAACAATCGGCATTCCGGCCGAGAGCATGGCCGCCATCTGGCGCGAAAAACCCGGGAGCTCCTTGCGCACAATATTACTGGCCCCATGGATTGTTTGTATTTTCTTTGAGTTCGTCCTGGTAACCTGAGCCGTCACGGTTTTCTTCGGCGGTGGCGCCGCAGGAGGCTTCGTGCCACCTGCCGCCGGAACGCTTCCCCGTGAACTGGATCGTAGGATTGGACTCATCGTAAATTCCTGCTATTCTCCGCCCGTCATTTCCATGGCCGACTCCAGCGAGGTCAGCCCCTCCCTGACTTTTTGCAATCCGGCCTCCTTGAGGGTAATCATGCCGTTGGCACACGCCGCCTCCCGGATTTCCCCACTGGTCGCGCCCTTCATGATCAATTCCTTGATGTTATCCAGAACCGGAAGCACCTCCATGATCGCGCCCCGCCCCTTAAACCCCGTATGATTGCATTTCGGGCAA
This sequence comes from bacterium, assembly GCA_037134355.1. Lineage (GTDB taxonomy): Bacteria > Verrucomicrobiota > Kiritimatiellia > CAIKKV01 > CAITUY01 > JAABPW01. Next base: position 41,824 of record JBAXMJ010000003.1, read on the forward strand.
CCCACCGCCTTGTAAACCGGAACATACCCTGTATTGTTTTCACCGGCTTTAAAAAAATACGCGGGGTCGATTTTGTTTGCCACCAGCACATCCACGGGCAGTTCAATCTGCTGGCGGCACACCGTGCAAAGCTTCCGGTAAAGGCGCTGAGCCTGGGACAACACCAGGGACGAGGACAGCAGGAAGGGCGGAATCCCCATGTCAATCAACCGGGCAATGGCACCGGCGGCATCATTGGTGTGCAGCGTGCTCAACACCAAATGTCCGGTCAGCGCGGCCTTCACGGCAATTTCGGCAGTTTCACCATCGCGAATTTCACCCACCAGCACAATGTCGGGATCCTGCCGGAGAATGGATCGGAGCGCTGCTGAAAACGTCAGGCCAACTCCCGCATTAACCTGGATCTGGTTGATCCCGACCAACTGATATTCCACGGGATCCTCACAGGTCACGATGTTGACATCAGGCTTGTTCAACTCCTGGAGGCAGGAATACAGAGTGGTCGTCTTTCCGCTTCCGGTCGGCCCTGTCACCAGAATAATCCCATGCGGCTGGCTGATAGCATAGGACATGGCCTTGAAGGCGTGCGCCTCCAGACCCAGCCCGCTCAGGCTGGGGAACAGCGCGCTTTTGTCCAGTACGCGCATCACTACTTTTTCCCCGTGAATGGAGGGCAGGATGCTGACGCGGATATCCACTTCCTTCCCAAGCGCCTTGATCCTGAAGCGGCCATCCTGCGGAACTCGCCGCTCGGCGATATCCATGTCGGACATGATCTTAATGCGGGAGATGATGGCCGGCTGGTAGCTTTTAGGAGGACTCGGCCGTTCCGACAGGGATCCATCAACCCGGTACCGGATCCGGAGGGTTTTTTCCTGGGGCTCAATGTGGATGTCACTGGCCCGGGTTCGCAAAGCCTCCACCAGCATCATATTCACCATGCGGATAACCGGAGCGCCCTCCGCGCTCTCCATCATCTCCTCAAGACTGAGCTCCTGTTTTTCCTCTTTTCCGACCTGAATATCATTGTCGGAATCCTTCATGATGTCTTCGAGATCAATCTGGGACTCCGCCTCAATCGGTGCAAGGGCCTTTGCCAGGGAATCCTGCAGATCCTTTTCAGAAGCAACCAACGGCAGGATCTGCAACCCGGTGATGGCATGAAGTTCGTCAATCGCCAGAATGTCGAAGGGATCGCCCAGCGCTACAACTAACGAACCACCCGCCTTCATCATGGGGAGCACCAGCCGCTTCCGGAGCAGATCAGCAGGAATCATGTCCAACAACTGAGGATTCGGTGTAAAATGAGACAGGGTGATGGGCGCCATACGGAGGTATTCCGCCAGACTGAGGGTCGCCTCCACAGGAGTGATTAGCGCATTGTCGAGCAGGTATTTTTCAAGCCTGAGAGAGGCCTGCTGGGCACGCTCCTGAGCCTGCTTCAATCCGTCCGCCGTAATGGCACCACGCCGGATCAGAATATCCGAAATTCTTGAACTCTGGGAAAGGGTCGTCATAAAACAGCCCCACTTCTAGGCGAACTCCGGACAAGAGTCAAGAGGTCACACCCCTCAATAGACATCGCGGGTATCCACCGCATCACGCGGGACCCCCTGGGCCCACTTCGCCGCACGCCGCCGAGCCCGCCAATAAAAGAATAAGCCCAGGATCGGAACGAACACCGTATTCAGCAACGCCAGAAGGGTCAAATCCCGGGGCAGATCAGCCAGAATCGCAAGTCGTTCTGGCATGACCACCATCACCATCGGATAAACCGCAATGAACACAACCGGGACCACAACCATGACACAGACCATTCCCCGGACATAATCCGAAAACTTCACTGTCATAAGAGTTCCCTCCCTATTTCTGTTGTCCTTTACGCACCATGAGGCGGCAACGCCCCGTTTTCATTTAGATATTCAAGAACCTCTTCAGGAAGAGGCCCCTTCCCGGACCACAAAATCTTCCGCATGACCGATGTCGTTGAATCCGGACTGCCGATCCTGAACACTAAAGGGGTACCTTGTAAAATAATGCAGGAGGGAAACGCGCCTCCGTGCATCTGGATATACTTGTCCAGTTTTGGCGGAATGGGGCCAAGGCCGTTGTACTGGATATACTCCCCGCACACCTGATATAGCCGCTCCGGGTTCTTCGGCTCAACCTTGACTGACGCCACCACATCCTTCCGTTTCGAGAGACTGCTTTTCTCCGACCGGTTTTTTCCGTACACCGCCCAGACAAACCCGACCTCGGTCAACTTCTTGACCCGCTCGGCGGATAATGTGCCCATTTTTTTACGGTGCCGCTGGTTCGCCACCCAGTTCGCGAGATTGGGATCCGCCGGACAGGAGGAGGGCACGTCGCAGTCCCCGTGTTTCTTCTTGTACTTGAGGAGACGCTGAAACATTTCGTCCCAGACTTTTTCGGCGGGTGCCCAGACAAACCCGATCTGATCCAGGCGAGCCACCAGGCTTTTTTGCAATTCGCCCATCTTGTGCCTGTAGCGCTGCATCGCCACCCAGCGCCCGAGCTGCAGATTCAGCTTCCAATTCGCCGGAACATGACAATGCCCCCGCTCCTTCTTGAAAGCCTCAAGAATGCTGAACATGTCTTCCCAGTTCATGCCTTGTCGCGCCATGACACATCCTCGCTGTTATTCGGGAAACTCCGACACACATTTCTCACGTGTTGTCATTCTGTCACGCGAGATTGGCTTCTGACAACTTCTTTTATGAATCACGGGGTCGACGAAAAAAAACAACGATGCCTTAAAGCGAACGGACTCTGTGGGCCTCCTTGATGGCCGCATCAATATCACCCTCGGTAAAACGATCGGTAAGCTTTTTTATCAATTTCCCCTGTGCGCTATAAACCCAGAACTGAGGAAGACCCTGAATGTTCTGCGCTACCAAGATGGGGGCCTTAAAATCCTGAACAACCACCCTCAGAAGCACCACGCGATTCGACCTTTTGGAGGCCAGCGCCTGAATATAATTTCCCTCCCGAACACTGGCCAGAGACCGGGGATGATGGAATTGCACAACATTGACAAACCCCCTTTTCAAAGCGGCATCAATGTTAACCTCCTCGCCCCGGCTGATTACCGTGGAGCGATCTTCTTCTACTTCCCGCCACTTGTCCGCGCGTTGCCAGCTTCTGGGCTTGGGCGCCTCCTCCATGTCAGGGCGAGGCGACGCCGGGTCACTGACATTTGTCTCGGTTTGCGGGGGCCGATCCGGATCGGCCGGGGCTATGCACTGCATGGTCTTGAGGAACATTACCGGCTCGGCGAGCGTCTGTTGGTTTTTTCTAAGTCGCAGGGTGTTCTGATCGAACTGGATGAACTCTGCGGAATCATACTGCTTCATGGAAAATTTCACAGAAACCTTGAGCGGGGCATCTGGAACAATAGTTTTGATATCCAGGGGATATCCCGAATAGGTCGAGCCATCAGCCGTCGCAAACGTAAACTTACGCTCTGAAAACCCCGTCAAGCGACCCTTCATAGTCTGCCCGTTTTGAAGCGTCAGGGTATCGGCCCCGGCAAGCGACACCAGCAGCATCGAAAAAATAAACGCTACGGCCCGATTCATCATACACCTCATTATTCCCACTCAATGGTTGCTGGCGGCTTTGAACTGATATCATACACCACGCGGTTGATCCCCGAGACTTCATTGATGATCCGGGTCGACATCCTGGCCAGAGTGTCGTACGCAACCCGGGACCAATCCGCCGTCATCCCGTCCTGACTCTCCACAATACGGATCGCAGCAACATTTTCATAGGTCCGGCTGTCCCCCATGACCCCTACCGTTTGGATGGGAAGCAGTACGGCAAAGGACTGCCAGATTTTCGAATACATGGGGTCTTTCAGCATTTCCTCCTGGACCCGCAGATCCGCCTTCTGCAACAGGGCCACGCGCTCCGCCGTCACTTCTCCTAAAATCCTGACAGCCAGCCCGGGTCCCGGAAACGGCTGACGGTTGACCAGGTAATCCGGCAACCCAAGCTCCCGTCCCAGCAGACGCACCTCATCCTTGAAAAGCTCGCGCACCGGCTCAATCAGCTTGAACTTGAGATCCGCCGGCAACCCCCCCACATTATGATGACTTTTAATAGTAACGGAGGGCCCCCCGATCGGCGATGCGCTTTCAATGACATCCGGATACAAAGTTCCTTGCGCCAGGTAATCCACCCGTCCAAATTTTCGCGCCTCTTCAGAGAACACATCAATAAAGGTTTTTCCGATAGCCTTGCGCTTCAACTCGGGATCCACCACGCCCTTCAGCGCCGCAAGGAATTGCTCCTGGGCGTGCGCCACATGCAGGTCAACTCCAAAGGCCCTGCCGAACAATTCCTCAACCTGTTTTGCCTCACCCGCCCGGCACAGGCCGTTATCCACAAAGACACAATGCAATTGCTTGCCGATGGCACGATACAGCAGAGCGGCCACCACTGAGGAGTCCACGCCGCCACTCAGGCCGCACAGGACATGCCCCTCGCCCACCTTTTCGCGAATCGCCACAACACTCTCTTTGATGAATTGAGACATTTCCCAATCCGGTCGACATTTACAAACATCAAACAGGAACCGAGACAGGATCGTTGTGCCTTGAGGGGTATGAACGACCTCGGGGTGGAATTGCAACCCATAGATGCGGCGGGCGGGATTGCCCATGGCGGCCACTGGACAGGTCTCCGTGCGGGCCATGACTGAGAATCCCTCCGGCATCCGCTCCACCTGGTCGCCATGACTCATCCAGACATCCAGTTCGGGGGGCAGATCCCGAAACAGAGGGAACGGCTCCACCACAGACACCCGGGCACTTCCATATTCACGTTCACGTCCCGGCTTGACGCCGCCATTCAACAATTTGGCGGTCATCTGAAGCCCGTAGCAAATGCCCAGCACCGGAACCCCAAGGTCATAAATGGCGGGATCGCACAGGGGAGATCCCTTGTCAAGCACACTGGCTGGCCCGCCGGACAGAATGATTCCTGCAGGTTTTCGCGCCGCCAGCTCGGCCGCCGTGGTATTGAATTTCAGAAGCTCCGAATACACCCGCTGTTCGCGAACCCGTCTCGCAATCAACTGGCTGTACTGGGAACCAAAATCAAGAATCGCTATCCAATTATGACCCTGCATAAATCTTACGCCTTTCGAATCAGTTCGCGGAATTGGGCAAACAGGTAATAGGGATCGTGGGGACCCGGCGACGATTCCGGATGGTACTGGACACTGAACATCGGTTCCTTTCGATGAGAAAGGCCTTCAACGGTCTGATCATTGAGATTGAGATGCGTGACCTCGACCGCGTCCGAGTCCAGGGAGGCGGGATCCACCGCAAAATTATGGTTCTGCGAAGTGATCTCCACCGCGCCGGTTCGCAGGTTTTTCACTGGATGATTGCACCCATGATGACCGAATTTGAGGCGATAGGTTTTTCCGCCGCAGGCCAAACCCAGGATCTGGTGCCCAAGGCAAATCCCCATCATCGGCACCTTGCCCAGCAATGAACGGGCCGCCTCAATAGCATAGGTTACCGCCGCAGGATCTGCCGGACCATTGGAAAGAAAAACCCCGTCGGGCTTGAGCTTCAGCACATCGGCCGCAGGGGTTTTTGCGGGCACCACCGTGACATCCATTCCCGTCCGGCGCAAACAGCGAAGAATGTTCCACTTGATGCCGAAATCGTAGGCTACGATCTTTAGATCGGTTTTCGGAAGGGATTCAGCAATGCCCCAAGACCGGGTTATCGCGCCATCCGGATCCCAGGGATATGAGACTTTGCAGGACACTTTGGCAGCATAATCCTGGCCATCAAGCCCGCACCAGTCGCGGGCTTTCTGCACCGCCTCAGCCTCTCCAATAAGCCCCGTCACACTCATGAACCCCCGCTGGGTCCCCTCAGTCCGCAATCGTGCCGTCAGGGAGCGGGTATCCACTCCTGCGATCGCGGGAATAGACCATTTCACGAGGTACTCCGTGAGGGACCCGTCCGCACGCCAGTTGCTCGGGGTATTCATCTCATGAAGAATAAACCCGCTCGCAAAAAGCCGGAGACTTTCCATATCGGCCTGGTTCATGCCGGTATTCCCGATTTCAGGGCAGGTCATGGTGACAAACTGCCCGCAGTAGGACGGGTCGCTCAGGATTTCCTGATAGCCGGCCATGCCGGTATTGAAAACCACCTCGCCCAATCCATCGACTGCAGCGCCGACCGAATGCCCCCGCAAAATGGTTCCATCCTGCAACGCCAGAAACGCGCGGCGAGCCCGTTGTTCACTCCAATTCCATTTCAACGCCATAACCAATTCCTTCCGATCCAGACAAAAAAGTTGGAACACTCTAGCGATTCCGTTTCACCTTGGCAACGGCGAGGGAGAAAAAACTCCCACCCTCCCTATCGAATCTCCCGCTCCATCCCGAATAGAACGATCCGCAAGGTTCGCAGAATAATGCGAATATCGAGGGCGATGGAGAGGTTCTGGAGATAATACAGGTCAAACTCAAGCTTGGCCCGGCTGTCTTCCATGGTGGCGCCATACGGATAACGGATCTGAGCCCAACCGGTAAGCCCAGGGGGGATATTTTCACGCTCCCGGTAATACGGGATCAACTTTTCCAGTTTTTCCACCAGCTCAGGCCGCTCCGGGCGGGGTCCCACCAGACTCATATCGCCTTCGAATATATTCCATAATTGGGGCACTTCATCCAGCCGGTACTTCCGAAGAAAACGGCCCACCCGGGTCACCCGCGGATCATTCTTGATCGACCATACCGCACCCTGCTCCGCTTCCGCACCCTCTTTCATGGTGCGGAATTTATGGATCCGGAAAACCCGCCCGAACCGACCCATCCGCTCCTGGGAATAAAACACCGGCGCCCGAATCGCCGTCAGTTTCACCACCAGCGCGATCAGAGTCGCGAGCACGACGGCCAGCGGAGACACCAGCAACACCAGCCCGACATCCATCATCCGCTTGAACCGCATGGTCATCGGCGAAATAAAGCCCTGACTGGCATTCATCAGCCACTGCTCATCCACTAGATTCAGCGGCACTTTCCCCCCATACACCTCGGCCACATTCAGCTGTGACAGCACGGATACTCCTTCAAATCGAAGCCGTCGCAACTGGGCATAAACACCCGCCAGCTCCTCATCCCGTTCCACCGCGATCAGCATGACATCACAGGCCAATGACCGGACAGTGGCGGCCACATGCGAGGGGGCACAATGAATCACGGAGGGGCTACCAGCCATTCCATCGCCTGAGTCAGACATCTGGATCGGGGAAGACGCCAAAGCTTGATCCACTTGAATCATGGCCACCACCTTGTGCCGCGGCCTTAAATTGACATTCTGAACCAGGACGAGATCAGCCCGGGCACGGGCTCCCATGCCCAGAATCGCCACCCGATAAGCCAGCACATCCTGCTTAAAAAAGTAGTGGTAGATCAATAGCCGGATCATCAGCCACAACACCGAATAAACCGCCAGCGCCAGAAACAGAACGCCGCGTCCCAGAACAGCGCTAAACCACGCATAGGAGGTGATGCTGACCACCAGAATGGCCACCGTCATCGAAAACGCCCAGTTGACCATCATGTTGAACCGGGACGACTTGAGCTCCAGTCCGTAGGCGCCGGTCACATAGTTGGATGCCTGAACCGCCAGCACGATATAAACCCAGCCTGGGAGCGTCTCAAGGAAATAGACCCCCATCGTCTCCACGCCGATGCGGATATCTATCCCGACAATCACTCCGCACAGAAGGCATAATGCATCGAGCGTTGCCAGCAAGAACACCTGTTGGTGCAAATAACTGCGTTGTGAACTCATGTTTATTCAGACGGGAGAAATGTCTTTTTAAACCATCTCGACAGGGTGCGCCGCATATTACCCAGGGGACTCATAGGTGTGCGCCGGCCGTGTTCATCATACAGATCATAGTTATAGCCGTATCGATAGGCATAGCTGTAATAGGCATAATTCGGATATTGGTAGGCGTAATAAAGGCTACTGATGCGGTGCATATCAATGCTGTTCACAATCATGCCGATAATGTGAACATCCCCCAGCATGTCGAGGGAGTATTTGATAGTCGGCTTGGAAGTGCGATTGGCGTGCGCCACATACACCACGCAGACTAGGGGGCACCCCGCCAGAATTACCGTATCTGTGACGCGCAGTACAGGCGCCGTGTCCATAAAGATATAGTCATACTGCTCCAGAAGCGGCGCCAGGAACTCCTCGAGATCAACGGAATGAAGCAACTCGGAAGTGTTTTTGTCGATCGACCCGGCCGGCGCGAACCAGAGATTCTCGTGGGAGGTTGTCACGATCACATCGGTCAGCGGTCGTTTCTCCTTGAGTACATCCACAATGCCCGGCGCGCGCTCCCGTTCAAAGGATTTGTGCAGGAGACCGCGACGCAGATCCATGTCCAGCAACAGTACTTTTTTTCCGGTCTTGGCAATCATGATCGAAAGGTTCAGCGCGGTTAGCGTCTTGCCTTCCTTGGAGTCCGCGCTGGTGATTATCACCACTTTCTTACCGGCCTTCTCTACAGCGGATAACACATTGGTCCGGAGCGCCCGGTAGGCTTCCGCTGCACCAGACCGGTGTTCGTCACTCACGATCGGCCGCACCCGATTGGCAAGGTCGCCATGAACCCAGAATGGAACCCCGCCAAGAAAGGGAACCCCTACGGCTGACTCAACGTCCAGAACCGACTGAACCTTATCGTCAAAGAAATAGGCCACCATGGCCAGACCCAGGCCTGAACCGATCCCCGCCACCAGCACGGCGATCAGGATTTTAAACGGATCCGGCCAGACGGTTTTCTCGTCCGTTTTGACCGGCTGGACAACGATAAAATGCTCCCCTTTTATTTCCTGGTCCACCTTCATATCGCTCAGCTTGATCTGCAACTGGGCATGCATCATTTCAAGCCGGGTCACCGCAGACTGCAACTGCCGGAGCTCAGAGGTTTTCTTACTTGCCATCAAGTAGGAACTGCGCCACCGCCGCTGGGCCTCGTCCAGCGCATCCAATTGGTAGGAGATGGCGGCCACCCGCTCCTGAACCTTCGAGTATTGGAGATCCGTTTGAAGATCAATATCTTTATGGAAAGCGGCTATTTCATCATCCAGAGCCCGCAATTTCGGATTCCCAGGCTGGGTGTAAACCGCCAACTCCTTCCGCTGCTGCTCCAAGCGGGCCAGCTTAAGACGGGCGTCCTGCCAGCTCTTCCCGTCATCCAATTCAGCCGCCGTTTTCTCGGACTCCTTGACGCCCGCTGCTCCCTCAGCCGAATTCGTCGACGCTGTCGGGGGCGCAATCGCCCCCGTTGTCTTGGTCATGGCAAGAGCCGATTGGATCAACTCCATCGACTGCCCCTTCAGCTTCGGATACTGCACCTCCAGCATCCATTTCTCCGTGCTGAGCTGCTGTTGCCGGCCCACGAGTTGATTTAGATATCCTAATTCAAGGCTTCCCTTGGCCTGGACATATTCCATCTGGTTCACGCGCTGAAATTCAATCACATCATCCTCGGCTGAGCGGATCTGATCCCGCAATCGGATCAATTCCTCATCCAGAATCCGGGTGGCCGAACCATAGGATTGCTGCTTGATCAAGGCGCGCTGGATCTGGAATTCCCGAACGGCCTCCCTGAGAAAGGCCCGGGCATAGGCAGGATGGGCATTGCGCACATCCAATCGCATGGTAATGCCGGCTTCCGCTCGTCCCGTCCGGGCCCGCCCGCCGCCAGACACCTTGAAATTCGGAAGCAACTCATCGACATTGCCACCCAACCGCTTCAACCAGCGGGACGCCAGACGCTCCACAATGCGCTTTTGAAACCCTTCGCTTTCCAGAAGATCGACATGGGTTTGACTTTCTGTCCAGCGATAATTCTGGGAATCGATCTGGGTCGAGGGATCCCGATAGATCATGATGGCGGCAGAGGTCGCATATTGCTTCGGGGCGAATTGGAGATACAGCACCCCGCCCAATAGACAGTAGAGGAAACAAATGACGATCAACTTCCATCGGAAAACAAGGATCCCCAGATAGATCCGAGGGTCAACCTTTTTTTGCTCAAAACTATCAGGTGTCGCCATAAAGAGTATGTTCTCCGTAGGGTCAAGACTAGCTTTTCTACCCCTGAGATGGCGAATTAAAAAATCAGAAGAATGAGATCTTCCGGGCGGGCACAACAATACGATCGCCGGTTTCCAGAACGATGTCGTCTTCCGGCTTGCCGTTGTTCATTAGTTTATCCCCATCAACCAAAAAGCTCTTTTCCGTTCCATCCTTGTTTCGCCGCACCACCGTGATCTGGTCCGCCTTTGCAAAACGAGGCAACCCACCGATCTTGAACAGCAGGTACATCAACGTACAGGGCTCGTTTTCCGCAAACTCAATGACTCCCCGTCGCGGCACCTCGCCCAGCAACACGACACGCTTTCCGCCCGCACCGGCAGATCCGGCATTCCCAGGCACCCCCTGCGCCGTATCGGAAGCAGGCGTAAATAAATAGATCAGATCATCATTCCTGAGAAAAACATCAGGGACCTTCAACTGCCCGTCCTCTGTCACCAGAGACGAGACTTCACCTTCCGCCGCAGGACCAAAAGGTGTTTTCAAACCGCCGCGAACAATTTTTACCCGACAATTTTCCCGGTTTCCGCGAATGCCACCAGCCCGCCGAAGTGCATCGCTCAGCGAAATGGTGGCGCCCGGACCGATCTTGATGTCACCAGGCATCTCAACAGACCCCTGAACCCCGACCCGATCATACGACGCTTTGGCCAACTTGACCGATACGGTCGCATTTTTTAAATAACGTCCTTCGAGAACCCGCTTCACCTCGGCCTCGGCCTGCTCAATCGACATGTCCGGAAGAAACACCAGTCCCACATATCCGAAATCAATAGCAGAGGCATCATTAACCATGTATTTCCCATTCAAGCTGGGATCCTCACTCACCGAAATCCACAACACCGAATCCGGCTGTATGGTGGGAATGGCCGGCTGGGGCGCAGGCTGCTTCGGAATAGTCCCTCCCGCTGGTACAACCGGAGAAACCGCCACTGGCGCCGCCACTGGTACAGCCGCCGGTACACCCACCTGAACGACCACAGGCTCGGGCACAGACTTGACTGAAATTAATGAGACCGGCACCGTGGCAGGACTAGGCGGAGCGGGCACCGGCTGCTGGGAAACTGAGACCGTGGCACCGGGCGCCGCCGATACGGAAACCGCCGGGGCAACGGAAACAGAAGGAGGCGGTTGAGCCATCGAAACCGGAGGCGGCTGGGCGACAGAAACAGGCGAAGGTGTAGCGGGAACAGGGGCCGATACACCGGAATTTCCTGCTGAATTCTGCATCGCCTCAGCCAGAACTCCAGCAACATAATTATCTTCAGACGAAGGGGTTACACATCCTGACGTCAGAAAAAAACCGACGAAAATGACACAAAGCAAGGTCGGAATAAAGCAAAACCGCCCCCTCTTTTTTTTGTGACCAATTTGACGATTCATAGGAAAAACAGGCTTCACCATTTGAAAGCCGATTCCAGTCCTCCGCTAAAGAAACAACTCCCCCGCCTAATAATCAATGGCGAATCTAAAACTTAACACCCTTACCTGTCAACGCGAAATATCGCTAAAAACTTTAAAACCACCCTGTTTGCTCGCGTTCACGCCGGGTCATCTCATCCTGAAGTTCGCGCGCCCGGACGTCCATGGCGGCGGATCGTTCGGGGCTTTTCATGATCAGGGCTAAACTTTCACGGGCATCCTTGTATTTTCCAAGCCGGATCTGGGCTTCAGCGGCGTTCAAATACACTTCGAGCCACGCATACTCCCCTTTTTTCACCATCGTCAGCGCTTTCTTCATGTACACTTCCGCCTGTTGAAGATCGCCCATCCTCATGAAAACAAGGGCAGCCGTGTCATAAATAGCGAAATCATCCCGCTTGGCTTTTATCAATTCGGGCAGCAAGGCCGCTGCTTCTCCGACATACAGGGGATCCTGAGCCAGGGTAAAAATCAAGTTGTTCAGGACATTCACATCGTCAGGATACTTGGTTCGGCATGATTTCAGGATCTTCGCCGCGCGCGACAGGTTTCCTTCCCTCCGTGCCGCCTCGGCCGCCAGCAAATAGGTTCGGGGCAAGGCCTGCTTCTTCCCCTCTTCCCGGGCCAAAGCGTCCTCAAGAACTCCCAACGCTCGATCTGTCTGGCCTTTCCGGAAATAGACTTCGCCCAATTGTGCCGCCCAGATTCCCTCCTGGGGATAACGGGAGGCCAGTCCTTCCAAGGCTCGAATGACATCCGGATCGACCAGTCCTGACTGACCCTTGATCCCTATAATGATCTTGTAGAAGGGCCAGGGCTCCAGCGCCTGCTCTGTCCCCGCACGTGCGCAGGCCAATGCCCAGGGATAATCCTTGATCTTGACTGCCGCCATTACACCCAGCACCGTGGCCGGAAGCAGGCCCCGTCCCGATTTCATCGCTGCCCGGGCCGCCACACAGGCCGCATTCGTAAAACCCTGCCGCAACCAGAAGTCTCCTGCCCGTACCAGAACCCCCGGCGAATGGGTTTTCTCCTCAACCGCCTTCTCGGCCTCACGGGACGCCCACTCCGCTCCTGCACCGCTGCGACCCATGGCCACCACATACCCCAACCAGAGCTCGCTATCCAGGGGACACGCCTTCACGGCCGCCCCGGCCAGAACCGCCCGTTTACTTTCCGAACCGCTTGTAATGAGCTTGAGACGCCACAACAGGCTCCATCCAGGCATGGCGTCTAGTGCCTTTGAAATCACTTGATCCGCCTCGTTGGTTCGTCCCTGGCGGAGCAAAAGGAGTCCGAGCTCATTGAGCGCCACCGCCTTTCCCCGGGCATCCCGACCCACGGCATCCCAAGTTGATAAATCAGAGGTCGTTCCCGCTCCCCGGCTGTCATACCACGCCGCCTTGACGCGATTAAGCGCCTTCAGGAAAGGCGCCTGATGAGGCTTGATCGCCTTTCGTTCACGCTCATAGTCCGCCTCCTGAATACGCCCGCCCCGCCAATCCAAAACCCCCTCGGCGGGCGGGAGAAGCTCGGTCTGTTTTTTAGGAACCGGGACATCCCCGAGATTCTCAATCAGAACCAATTTCTGCCCTTCCATCACCCGCCCTGTTTCCATCAATAACTTGGATCGGATAACCGCATGCGCGGGGTTTTTCATCTGGTTGACCACAAATAGGGCTTCCTCCCAGAATCCAAAAAAGCTCCACATCCCGGACATGGCCAGGGACCATTCCTCGGATTCCGGGTAATCCCGGCGTGCCTCCTCCATGCACCCCATGGCATAGGCACCCAAATCCAGCGCCATCGCCGCATTCGCCAGATCCAGCCAGACGACCAGCGGGGGATGCGACTCCACCCGGACAAACTCACTCAGGATTTCAAAGTTGGCTTCCCAGTTTGACTGAGCCTTGTACAACTCGGAATGCGCCAAAAGAAAATCACGATGCTGACGGGGCGCCTTCGTTTCAAATTCCATCAACTTGGCATGCGCCTCATCCCACCGCCCCAATTCACCCAAGACCCTGCCCCATAATAATTGCAGTCTTAAATCCAGCTTCTTCCCGGATTCCATCTTTACGAGAGCCTCCAGACACAACTTCAGTCGTCGCTGGTATCCCTCCCGGGTGATAATCCCACCCAACTCGTCTGCCAACGGAATGTCCGCCCACAATTCTTTCCAAGGCGACGTCCGGCCCGCAAATTGGAGAAAAGGTTTGATATCCACCAGATCCTTACTGGATCCCGCTATTCCAATCACATCATGCTGAAACAGGAACCATTTTCGCCCATACTCTGCGGGGGCAATCAACAACATCGGATCGTCCGGGGCCAGGGTTTCCAGGCACCGGTAGGCAATCCACCCGAGATCGGGCCGCCCAATGGCAAAGGCACCATCCATCGCCAGGGTTAACTCAACAGGTCTCAATTGCTTCACATTGGAGAGAAAGAGCGCCTCGAAACGTCCCACCCACTCCGGGATCGCCCATTCCCGTGTCACGCGAATCACGGAGTTCAGAAAAATCGGATTGGTCTCGCGCCCCTTCATGGCCCGTCTCAAAACATTGGCCGCTGCCGATGTATTATTGATTCTCAACCAGGCCTCCGCCGCAATCACTCCCTGAAGCGGGGTTGCGTAAGGCAACTCGGAATCGGACAGACGGATGGATTCCCAGAGATCCCGGGACGCCATGTAGGGAAACAAATTTCGGATTGCCTCCTGCGTCCCCACCCCGCGCGCCGCCTTGACGACATAGGGCCCAACTTCAGATGGTTTGTCCAGATACGCATTGAACTCGGCCAGCACCATGGACACGCCGGACAGATTTCGCGACTCCACAGGAAACGCGGCAACCACCTCCGAAACCTCCGGGATCCGCTTCAACTCCAACAAGGCACGAGCTTCCAATACCCGCTCCGTCAGGCTCCTCGTCTGACTGGGTTTGCGACGAATGATCCTCAATCCCTCCTCCGGCTTTCCCTGCCCCATCTTGATCCGGGCCAGATCCACCATCAGTTCGTCATCGTCCGGGTCCATCGTTAGGGCCGCTTGAGCCGCGCGCTGCGCATTTTCAAAATCGCCTGTCGCGATCAAACCCTGCATCACGCCCCGGATCATCTCCATCCGGTGATGCGGCCGCAATCGATATCCAGCGGCAAGCACCAGAATGGCCGTCACCAACACAAGCAAAACAGGCTTCCACCATTGAAAAATAATCCTCCAGATCGTGGGCCACCGGAGAATCTTCTCGTCATCCTCCCCCACCAGATCATTTACCTCCGCCAAATTGCGAATTCGTTCCCGGGCGTGAAGCCATTGTCGGATCAGTATGGCATCCAGATGGATAAGCGCCACCGCCAAAAGCAGGAAAATACCCATCGTGTCATGCAGAATCTTTTCATTCCAATCGGGGGGTTTATCCATCCCGATCCAGACGATCCCGGCAATCCGGATGACATTCAGGGCCACCACTTGAATCATGCCGAGCACCAGCAGGGCGATCATCCGCCAGAACTTAAGCCGCATCAACAGGCCGACGCCCACCCCGCAAAACATGACCGTAATCGCGGTCTTCATCCCGCTGCACGCTTCCGGAACCCCGAACACCCGGCCACCCGTCCTGAGAACAAACCCATCCCCCCAGACCCGTACATTGAAGATCTGCAGCACTCCCTCACTCAGCTTCACGGAAATCCATTGTATTCCCATTTGGAGCGGTCCGAAAAGCTGACTGGGCAACGGATGAATCCAGTACACCAGGCACAGGGCAAAAATCAGATCCTTTCCATAACGCCGGGGTAGCGCCCAGGCCAGCGCGGCATAGAGAACCATCAGGATTCCCAACCACTCGAACTGGTGCACGGGAATGATCAGGCCAACCAAAGAAAACACCATCCCTCCCGCTCCCAGCACCCCGAGAGCCCACCCTGGAAGCTTGATGCCTTCTCCTTCGGGCTTGGATCTAAAAATCAGGGCAGTCGCGAACAGAGACCCCAGGAAAAAAGCCAGAACTCCGTTCTGGCCGTCTGCCAATCGGGGAAGATTGGCCCAGGCCCAGGAAGCCATCAGCACCACAGCTGAAAAAAACACCGCCCGATGCCGGGTCAACATGGTTTTGGGTTGATCAGAAGTCATAATAATAACCCAAGGTCATTCCGACCGTATCCCGCGTTCCTGCAAGCTGGGCATTACTGCTGATTCGCTCCATATGTTCGACATAGGTGTACAGCTTCAGGCGTTTCGTCAGGGACTCGATCAACCCCACCGTTGTGGCCCAGGTATCATAATCATTACTCAGGAAGATATCCCCCTCCCCGATTTGCCCCTTCGATAATTTTCCGTTCGTGCGAATGACATAAGCCGAGGTCATGGTTAGCATGAGGTCCTTGGTAAGCGGACGCGATGCGGTAATCTGGTTCATCCAGTCCGTATAGGAATTTGCGGCTGCCAACTTCGGGGTCACATTCTCATAACTCGAGGAAAAACCAATCGCCCAGGATTCGGGATCTGCCCACTGAATTTGGTAACGAATGGCATCCACAAGCTCAAAAGCGGCCATAAACCCGGCCCGCTGGGAACGCGCATATGAAATGCCATGGCTCGCGGATTCGGACAGCCGGGTCTGTATCCCGAAGCCCCCGATCACCTCATTGGAAACCCCGTTCGTTTCATAAAGCCCTGCCCCGCTTAAACTGGCCATACTGTATCCCAATGAACAATTAATGGAGGTATTTTCGGTAAGATCCGAGTTCATGAACCCCACATAATCCTGCTGAAACTCACTGCCACGCTTTTTGAGATAGTCGCGCCAGTAATAATCGGCCCGGGCTCCCACAGCGGTCAGGGGGTTGATTTGCTGGCGATATTCCAGCATCTGGCGATAGACCACACTCCGACTGATGTCATAATTTTTGTTCTGCGGTAGCGTATCGATCCGGTTGAAGGTATACCCCATGCTTTTATCCGGCGCCAGTTGCCAATCCAAATCCATACCCAGTAAATTCTGGAATACCGGATAACGCTGCCCGCTCAAGTTTTCCGTATACCCCCGTGAGTCCACATAATCTGTGCGATAGGACGGTTGATCATAGACCCGCCCCCGGACATAAGGAGTCAATTCGAAGTCCGAAGAAAAGTTGGCCGAAAATCCGGACTTTTGATTGCTGCCGTAATACGCCTGTGTATTCCGCCCGTTAAAGTTCCCCATCCAGCCATCCTTTGAGGCGCCTATCGTGAATGACCCCATCTCGGCATAGACTCCGGGCGCCACATCAAAGGTATTCTCCTCGGATCCCATCGGGAAACAGCGATAGGTCAGCGCAAAGGAAACCTCCACACTCAGCGACTTGCTCAGGATCAGGTAATTCTGGGCCGTCAACTGAGAAACCAACGGGTAATCCAGTCCGTCCTTTAGAATCCGGCCGTATTGCTTGTTTTGACTGGAACCGGATCCTCCCCCGTATATATAATCCATCCCTGCCCCGCTGCTTTTGATATAGCGGATTCCCACAGATTGAAACATAGCCAGATCCGAGTAGAAGGGGCCCACCATGATGTTGGCATTTTCCGGAATGGAGCCCAGTTGGTAGGAATCAAAACGAGAAACCTGAGAGAGTGCGGGCCCCGCTCCAAGCCCCATCACCATTATCAGGAACACGATCCCGTATTTCGCTTCGCGTTTCAAATCCATGGAATGAGTCCCCCTATTTATGTACAACCTGATTTTTACTGCCCCCCCCTCATCGAAGCAAGCTGATAGTGAAGGAAGGACACGGGTCAGCGACGAAGGCCTACTTCCTCCACTGCTGGAGTTGGCTGAGTACAGCGGCATGGGTGGTCAACAGATCCTGCAAAATCGCCGCTTCATTCGCGGGGGTCACATCCGGCGCGACACTGCGGGTGACATAGGACAACAGCTCCTCGCTTCCATAAGCGGGTTTGCGTAGCCGCAGAAATGTCAACCAATCCCATCGTGACCCATCCCAGCGCGACCGCCACCACCGCCGAACCCCCTCGCCCGGATGCCTGAGGTCCTCCATCCTGAACCCGCGCGGTACCCAATTGGGATCATCCGGCGTCTCCACACGCGGAAACGCCATGGAACAAATGTCCTCCTGAGTCGGCTTAAAGTCCCCGGCCCGGATCATGGTGGTCACCCAGAGTGAAACCGAGCCCGCGCCGGAAGTAAGCCGCCAAAGCTGAATAGGGAGAGCAGTTGTTAAGTTACTGGGTTGCTGGGTTGATGAGGAAAGAGAGCGAAATGCGGATTGAAGCTTGGGGTCTGAAACAGCTCGGATCCCGTGATCCTGAATTTTTTCAACGGTGTAGTACTTGATCCTCATGCACATGGGCATGTTATAGCCGTGGACCAGGCGGATAAAATAGCGCGGAACAGGGCCGCCTGAAGCGGACTCCCCGACCAGTTCCAAACCCATGATGTTTGGATCCGTCGGGTTTTCAGTATCAATCGATTTCGCCCGTATCGCCCAACCCGGAATCTCGGGCTGGAAATCTGCGATGTCCCCGGCCCTGAGCGCATAACCCTTCCCGGGTCGGGCACTCCGTTCGGCCATTACCAGCCAAAACGCAAGCAACAAACACCCGCACACCAGCAGGATAGGCACCAGAGTGGATCGAATTTTCCGAATGGGTGAATTATGAGTATCGAAATTCATACTTCATAACTCCCCCTTCACCTTATCTTATTCCCCCTGCATCATCTGCATGGGCATTTCAGGGGCAGGCTTCGCGAGATCGGAATAGGTGATCTTGGCGTCCTTCTTCAACTTTGCCGTAAACGCCTCGAACAATTCCATCTGCTTCTGCTGTTTCAGATGCTCCATCAACTTGTCCTTGACCTCCGCCAACGGCGTGGTCTTGCCAGCCTCATGGGCGGTCACCTGGATGATATGGAATCCGAACTGGGTTTCAACAACCGGGCCGACGGCATTGGTCGCCTGGCTGAAGGCGGCATCCTCAAAGGCCTTGACCATCTGGCCGCGGGGGAAAGATCCCAGATCGCCACCGCGCTCTTTGCTGGGACAATCGGAATTCTCCTTCGCGAGTTTCTCGAAATCAGCACCTTCGACCAATTGCTTGCGCAGGCCCTCGATCTTGGCCTTCTTCTCCGCCTTCACGGTGTCGGCATCCGTCGCCTCGGTCTTGATCAGGATATGGCGCGCGGAAACCGTCTCGGGCTGCACGAATCGTTCCTTCTGCTCGTCATAGAACTTGGCCACATCCGCATCCGTCACGACGGAATTGGTGGGAACTTCGGATTCAACAAGCAACTTGATCCGGATCTCGCCAACCAGATTCGACCGCAGCGAAGCCAGTGTCATGTTCTCGCGCTTCAGGACATCCTCGATGGTCAGATCCTTGGGCAACCGGGTCTTGATCATGGCGATCGCCTCATCCACATCCTTGTCGGTTCCCTTGATCTTGCGCTTATCGGCCTCCTGGTTGAGCAGGGAGCGAATGACAAAGCGTTCGGCAGCCTGCTGGCGAAAACGGCCCATCATGGCTTCCATCTGGCCGGGTTGCATCTGGGCGGCCTGGGGGCCAAGCATGGATATGATCTGCTTGTCGGCTTCACCGACCGTAAGCTTCTCATCGCCTACCGCAACGAGGACAGTGGCAGGATCAACGGAAGGGACTGCGGGAGCCTGAGCCACAGCCGCCGGCTTACCGGCTGCGGGCTTTGTCGAATCCTTGACAGCGGCCTTGTCCGCCTTGTTGCATCCGGCACCAAACGCCACAGCCACTCCGCCACACACAACCGCAATCATTAATTTCTTAAACATAGTTTCCTCTTTCTTTAATTTTTAAAAGCCTGACTTTATGACAAACCTCTACCCGGAAGCTAGAAAAATTGGTGGCGGGAGTGGGAGTTGAACCCACGACCAACGGCTTATGAGTCCGCTGCTCTACCACTGAGCTATCCCGCCCGAAAAAACGGCCATTAACATATTGAAAACCGTCGCCTCTGTCAACGGGACGGTGAGGAACGGGAAAAAGTAGACCGCCCTGTTCCTCCTAGAACTTGAGGGCGGCCTTCAGCAGGCGTTGTTCTAACTCGGCGATGACGCGATCGTCGTCCTGCTTGTCCTTCGACTCAAAGGTTGCGGAGAAGCGCAGGAAAGGCCCCACATCATCCCAAGGCACGGTCGAAATCGAGCATTCGCGGATCAGGTACTGCGAGGCGTCTTCCGCTGTGTTAAAGACCGTGCTCCCCGCCCCTTTCGGCGCGGGAACATACAGGTAGAATGTGCCGCCGGGCATCTTCGCCTTGAATCCGACCGTCTTAAGCACCTTCACCAACTTCTTCAGCCTGCGCTCATAATGCTTTTTGATCTTGTCCGCCAGCGCCTTGTCGGCCACTCCCGCACAAGCCGCCAGCTGGATGGCTTTGAACTGACCGGAATCCACATTGTCCTTCACCTCGGCATAGGCCTGCACCAGGCGCGGTGCGCCAGCCACAAAGCCCAGGCGCCAACCGGTCATGTTGTAACTCTTGCTCATGGAGTGCAATTCAAGGGCCACATCCCGTCCACCCGGCCGGCTGAGGATGGACAGCGGCTGGCCGTACACAAGCGTCGCATAGGCCGCATCCTGCACGATCAGGATGTTGTGCTTTTTCGCAAACGCGATCAACTTGTCGAACAACTCTTCAGTCGGTGCCGCACCTGTGGGATTGTTGGGGTAGTTGACGTAAAACAACTTGGTCCGGGCGAGAACAGCGGGATCAATGGCGTCGAGATCGGGATAGAACTTATTTTCGCGCTTGAGGGGAACCTTGACAACCTCCCCGCCGAGATAGCGGGTATGGGTGGCGAGAACGGGATAACCGGGCACGGTCACCAGAGCCACATCGCCGGGATTGATGAAGCAGAGGGGCAACATGGCCAAGGCAGGCTTGGAACCGATGCTGTGGCAGATGTCGATATCGGGATTCAGGTCGGTGACGCCAAAGAATTTAGCCATGTATTCGGCCGCGGCAACCTTGAACTCACGGATACCGTTGTCGGCGTAGCCGCGGTTGGCAGGATCGTCCACGGCCAGTTTGAGGGCCTTGCGGATCGGCTTAGGAGCGATCTGATCAGGCTCGCCAACGCCGAAATCGAGCAATTCCACGCCAGGCCGCGCCGCCCGGGCGGCTGCCTTGGCCCGCTTGATTTTCTCGAACTTGTAAATCTCGTTGGTGGTTCCGAATTTCACCCCGCCAATCCGCTCCGCAAACAAAGTCTGTACATCCATGATCAAATCTCCTTGTTGAAAAGTCCGGCAGGGTAATCTCTCAGCCTCCCAAAATCAAGCCGAGGCTCATTTCATCTTTCATACTTCATCATTTATACTTTCCTATTCAGCGTGCTGTGGCGATGGCCATAGAGGAAATAGACGCCAAGGCCGAGAGCCATCCAGAGAAAGAGGCGTAGCCAAGTGTCAAACGGAAGCGCCACCATCTGGGCGCCGGCAAGGAGCATCCCCATCAGGGGAACAAAGGGCACCCAGGGGGTTCTGAACGGCCGTGGGGCATCAGGCTTGGTGCGCCGCATCACCCACACCCCTGCACACACCATCACAAACGCCAGCAGCGCTCCGATGGAGACCAGCTCGCCCAGAAACCCAATGGGGAAGATCGCCGCCATGAGCAGCGACACCACGCCGGTAATCGTCGTCGCCAACCAAGGCGTCTTGAACCGGGAATGGATGGCTCCGAATTTCGCCGGCAATAGACCGTCGCGTGACATCGAGTAGAAAATCCGGGATTGTCCAAGCATCAGCACCAGGATCACTGAACTCAGTCCGGCAATGGCGCCCATCTTGACCAGTGGTCTGAGCCACGCCAGCGCCGGACCCGCCGCATCAATTCCCACAGCCATCGGATGAGGGACATTCAACTGCTTGTAGGGCACGAGGCCCGTCAGCACCACCGCCACCGCCACATAGAGAACCGCACAGATTGCCAACGAGACCAGAATGCCGATGGGCACATCGCGCTGAGGGCGTCGCGCCTCCTGCGCCGCCGTGGAGACGGCGTCGAAACCGATATAAGCAAAGAACACCACCGCCGCACCGCGCATCATCCCGCTCCACCCGTACTCCCCGAAGACCCCCGTGTTCGCCGGGATAAATGGAGTCAGGTTTTCTATCTTGATGTAGCGCATGCCGAGAACAATAAACAGCAGGATGACAGTAACTTTGACGATAACGATCCCATTGTTAAAGTTCGCCGATTCCCTGATTCCCAGCACCAACAGTCCAGTCACCACCGCGACGATCAGCACAGCGGGCAGATTGAACCAGGCGCCCGTAAGGTGAAGCCCGGCCTGGGGCGTGTATGAAAACGGGGCATTGACCAGCGCCGGGGGTAGTGTGACCCCGCAGTCCTTCAGAAAGCTCACGACATAGCCTGACCAGCCGACCGCCACCGTGGAGGCGCCGAAGAGGTATTCGAGGATCAAATCCCAGCCAATGATCCAGGCAAAGACCTCGCCCAGCGTGGCGTAGGAATAGGTGTAGGCGCTGCCAGCGGCGGGAATCATCGAGGCGAACTCGCTGTAGCACAGGCCCGCAAAGGCACAAGCGAGCCCGGAAAAAAGGAAGGAAAGGGCAATACCCGGCCCGGCGTAGTTGGCGGCCGCCTGCCCGGTGAGCACAAAGATCCCGGCGCCGATGACACCTCCGATTCCGAGCAGGGTCAGGTGCCATGGCCCCAGCACCCGATGCATCTGATGTTCCGCCTTCTCCACATCCTCCATGATCTGTTCATGGGATTTCGTTCTGAAATACCGTTTCATAAGACTCCCGGCTCCACAGGTTCGAGGACCCATCGTTTGTTGTACCAGAACCATTGCCCGGGTTCGGCCATGATGGCGTCCGAAATGATATCCATCACGGCCTGGCTCATCCGCTGGATATCGGCATGTTTATCGGCGGCAGGATCAGACTCGACCGGCGCGTAAATCCGCCCCACATGCCGGGTCCACCCCACGCGCGTAACAATGACCGGGAAAATAGGCACTCCGGCATGTCGGGCAAACATCGCCATCCCCCCGCCAATGTTGGCTTCCTTCCCTAAAAACCTGACCTTGACCGCCTCGGTTCGCATCCGCACATCGGGCAGCAGCGCCAGCATCTCGCCCTGCTTCAGCCGGTTGATGATCTGCTTCAGGGTCGAGGCTCCACGCATCAGGATCGGCATGCCCGACCGGGCACGGGTGGAATTGAGATAATGGTCAAACAAGGGATTGCGCTGCTTGCCTGCCACCGAAAAAAAAGGTGTTCCCCGCAGAATCATGGCGCGCCCGGGCAACTCCCATGCACCCATGTGGGGAATGGCAAAGATCGCGCCGCGCCCCGTGGCCCCATGTGCCTCGGCCACCCGTTGAATCTCACCATAATCCGCAATCCCGGTCAGCGTCTCAAGCGTGGTGGCGGGCGTCCTCATGATGTCCACCGCCGTAAACATCAGATTGCGGAGCGACAACCAGGCAATACGCCGCACCTCGCGGGCATCGAACCGGTCGCCGAACACCTCGCGAATGCGCCGCTCCGCCTCCGTGCGGCGAAACCAACCGATATTAAATGCAAGCCAAGCCACCCCATAACCCACGGCAAGCGCCGCCCGGTACGGCAGGAGTGTCACCACCCCGGCGACCGCCCTCAACCCCGCATACTCCACCAGATGTTTCGCGCGATATTTCATGATGTTCTGGATCCTTTTGTGAATTGGCGGGCGAACCGGAAAAAGGGGCTGGACTGCATTGTGATCGCGTGCTCGGGACACACCTCGTGGCAGCAGCAGCAGGCAATGCATTTTTCAGCCTTCAGCACCGGCCGGCTACGGGACGTCATGCTCAACGCCTCGGCAGGACAGGCCTTAACGCATTTCCCGCAAAACACACAGGCTCCGGAAATGAGGGGGCGGTGCCAGATCAGAGGTTGGACGACCCGGACAAGCCAGTGCGGCACATAATTGAGCGGCACAGTACTGGGCAATTTGTACTCCCGTGGGGCAAGGGCCCCGATAAGATCACCTTCCGTATCGACCTGAGACCATTCCGCCACACCCAACCCCGCGCGACGGGCCGCCTCCAGGTGGACAATGTTGCGGGGATCAAGCCCCAGCGTACGGCACAGCACCGCATCCAGCGCAAGGGCATCAGCTGAACCCGCCAGAAATCCGAGTTCAACGGGAGCACCGGCCGAGGGCCCGTTCCCCTCCATCCCCACCACCCCATCGGCAATGGCAAGCACAGGCCGAATCCGGCGATAAATGGCGATCAAGAGGCGGGCAAAGTCCTGCGGATAGGGATACAGCTTGTGAAACATGGTCTTCTGGCGACCGGGCACAGTGCCGTAAAGATTCTTGACCGCGCCGGTAAGTCCGGTAAGAACATGGGTCTTGACCTTCGGAACCGTGATGATCGCGTCGGCTTCCAGCACCGGATTGGCAATGGTAAAACGTATGCCGCCCTCCTCAAATGACCGGGACCCCGCCTTTTCCAGATTTACCAGCGGAACCTGCTCCTCGCGGCATAGGGCCTCCATGCCCGTGCGTTCCCACACCCGGTGCAGATCGGCAATGACAGCCGGACTGTCAGCCACCCAGGGCTTGGCACCACAGTTCCTGACCAGGCGGATCAGGGCGCGAACGACCTCGGGGTGAGTGGTGACGGCTTCCTCGGGGGTATGATCGGAGAGCAGGTTGGGCTTGATCAGCACCGACTGACCGGGCTTAACAAACCGGTTCATCCCGCCAAGCCCTTCCATAAGCCGCCCCATGGCGCCATGAACCGCCGAATAATCGGCACAGTGAACCAGATTGACTGGGATAGACATGGCGGAAAGGTATCGCGTCAGGCAGGACGGCTCAAGCGCAAAGCCGGAAAGAGTTGGGAATTGCCTGATCGTCGACTTTTGATAGTATCCGCCCCAGCAATCAGGGAGCACACAGCATGAAGACCATTCTTTGCATCGGCGCGGGTTATGTCGGCGGGCCTACCATGGCCATGATCGCGAAAAAATGTCCCGACATCAAAGTTCTTGTTGTGGACATTGATGCGGCCCGTATTAAGGCCTGGCAATCGGACCGTCTCCCCATCTACGAACCCGGGCTCGCGGAATTGGTGAAAGCCACGCTGAACAAGAATCTTTTCTTTTCGACCGATGTGGCCGCAGGAATCCGGGAAGCCGACATCATCTTCGTCAGCGTCAATACCCCCACCAAGTCTTTCGGGCAGGGCGCGGGACGCGCAGCCGATCTTCAGTACTGGGAGAAAACCGCGCGGGAGATCAAGGCAAACGCCACCTCAGACAAGATCGTTGTTGAGAAAAGCACACTCCCTGTACGCACCGCCGAAGCCATGGAGCGGATTCTCCACTCCGGGAACAAAACAGTTCATTTCGAGGTGCTGTCCAACCCTGAGTTCCTGGCCGAGGGCACGGCGACCAAAGACCTTGAAACTCCCGACCGGATTTTGATCGGGGGGCACGACACCGAATCCGGGCGCCGTGCCGTGGCGAGTCTGGTGGATGTCTATGCGCACTGGGTTCCGCGAAACCGCATTCTCACCACCAGCGTGTGGTCCAGCGAATTATCAAAGCTGGCGGCCAACGCCTTCCTGGCGCAGCGCATCAGCTCCATCAACAGCCTCTCTGCACTGTGCGAACGTACCGAAGCAAATATTTCCGAAGTGGCGCGGGCCATCGGCATGGATGCCCGCATCGGCGCCCGGTTCCTGAATGCCAGCGTCGGTTTCGGCGGTTCGTGTTTCAAGAAGGATATCCTGAACCTGGTGTATCTCTGCCAGCACTATGGCCTGACCGAAGTAGCGGCCTACTGGGAGCAGGTGGTCACCATGAATGAGTACCAGGAAGACCGCTTTGCGCGAAAGATGAGTTCCACGATGTTCAATACCGTGGCAGGTAAACGCATTGCCGTCTTTGGCTTCGCCTTCAAGGCCGATACCGGCGACACCCGGGAAAGCCCGGCGATCCGCGTCTGCCGATACCTGATTGAGGAACGGGCGGCGGTGGTGGTGACGGACCCCAAGGCGCTGGACAACGCAAAAAAAGACCTCGCAGATCTCGCGGGCAAGATCACCTATGAACCGGATCCCTACAAGGCGGCAGAAGGAGCTCATGCGCTTGCCGTGGTGACGGATTGGGCGGACTATGCGACCCTGGATTACAAGCGCATATATGACAGCATGATCAAGCCTGCCTTTATTTTCGACGGCCGCAACTGCCTCGACCACAAGGCTCTGTTTGAAATCGGCTTCAACGTGCACCCCATCGGGAAAGTGCCCCTAAGCCACCTCTGAAATAACTTTAACGACGATTTTGACCATCGTCTCTGTGCCGGCCATGGGAGCGTGGGCGTCCTCGGGAAAAAAGATGGCGAAATGCCCGACAGGCACGGGAATCCAGATTTCAGGGCGATCCGAATAAAACTCCAGATCCTTGGAGGAATCATAACCGAGACTTTTCAGACCCTGTCCGACGGAAGCCCATCCCATGAGATCCGAACCCGCTGCCAGATACTGAATATCAATGTAACGACGATGGGTTTCGAGTTTGACGTCCGATTGTCCCCGTCCTCCTTCCCGCATCACACTGGCATAAAGCCGATCCCCTGAAATTTCCGTGCGGCCTGCGGGGAGCCCGCCCGAGGCCTGCTTTCGAAGCCATTGAAAAGCCTGCGGGAAAACGGGGTGAAGCGAAGCATACCGGTCCGCATTTTCAAGTTTATCCAGAATCATGGCATCCTCTCCTGTTGGTTCCCCCTCATTACCAACAATCCCCCTCCGTTTCAACCCTCACCAATGTTTCTCGTTTTTTTATTGCCCTCGCAGTATTATCTCCGGCTATGACTCATCCAACACCCATTGACGAAACGGCGATTCAGGCGACACTTGAATCCGTGCCCCACCCCGATTCCGGGCGGATCCATGCCATCCTTGAAAAGGGACTCCTGATGAAGGGCTTGGAGCTAAAGGAGGTGGCGGAACTGTCGTCTGTCAGCGATCCCGAACTCCTGGGTGAACTGTTTGCGGCCGCCCGAAGGGTCAAGGACGAGATTTACGGGAAGCGCCTGGTGATTTTCGCCCCGTTGTACATCTCAAACCTGTGCGCCAACGAATGCGTGTATTGCGCCTTCCGGGCACGCAACACAGAAATCAAGCGGCGCGCCCTGACCCAGGCTGAAATTGCCGAGGAAACCCGGATTCTCATCCGACAGGGACACAAGCGCGTCCTGCTGGTCGCAGGGGAATCCTATCCGCGTGAGGGGTTTTCCTATGTTCTGAAATCCATTGAAACCGTCTACGGGGTTCGGGGCGAGGGCGCGGGGGAAATCCGCCGGGTCAATGTCAATGTCGCCCCGCTGACGGCTGACGAATTCAAACTGTTGAAAGCCACCAACATCGGGACTTACCAGCTATTCCAGGAAACCTACCACCGCAACACCTACAAGGCGGTTCACCTGGCTGGAAAAAAGGCGGATTACGACTGGCGGGTGACCGCTCCGAATCGAGCCATGGAGGCTGGAATCAATGACATCGGAATAGGCGTGCTGTTCGG
Organism: bacterium; assembly: GCA_037134355.1. Taxonomy (GTDB): domain Bacteria; phylum Verrucomicrobiota; class Kiritimatiellia; order CAIKKV01; family CAITUY01; genus JAABPW01. The sequence goes on from JBAXMJ010000003.1 coordinate 69,010, forward strand.
GTTGTGCGACTGGCGGTTTGAAATCCTGGCATTGATGCAACACATCCGCCATCTGGAGAAGGAGTTTGGTGTGGGGCCCCACACCGTCAGCGTTCCGCGCCTTGAACCGGCAACGGGATCGGACACGGCCAATCATCCCCCGAAACCGGTTTCAGATGTTGATTTCCGTAAGATTGTGGCGATTTTGAGACTGGCCGTTCCGTACACGGGAATCATTATGTCCACCCGCGAGACCGCGAGTCTTCGCCGCGAAACTTTTGCGCTGGGGGTCTCCCAGATTTCTGCAGGAAGCCGGACCAATCCCGGCGGGTATGGCGACGGGGAACAGGAAGACCGGAGTCAGTTTTCTTTGGGCGATCATCGCGATCTGGATGAGGTGGTGCGGGATGTGGCGGAACTGGGGTATATCCCCTCCTTCTGCACCGGCTGTTACCGCTTGGGCCGGACGGGCGCGGATTTCATGGATCTGGCGAAGCCGGGCGATATTAAATATCACTGCGATCCCAACGCCCTTTCCACATTCGAGGAATACCTGCTCGATTATGGCAGCCCCGCCACCCGGGTCGTAGGCGAGAAACTGATCACCACTACCCTGGCCTCGATGGAGCCGAAACAGCGAGCCATCTCTCAAAAACTGGTAGATCAAGTCAGGGCCGGCAAACGCGACGTGCTGTGCTGATCACTTTTTCCCGAGCATGCGGGCGAGAGTTAGCAGGAAATCGCGGTTATCGGCGCAAAGATACCGCATGTCGCCGCCCATGCGGCTGAAGGTTTTGCAGTACCGGAGGTAATAGGCGGGATTGTCCTTGGGCGGCTCCCCGTTTTTCTGCCAATCCCAGGTCGATTCAGCGAGATCTACAACACCAATGAAGTGGCGATCAATGCAAGGGCCTTTCTGCAGCGCAAGGTTCTGGGACATTGAAAACGCTTTTTCAAAGATCATCGGGGACATCACGGCGGATCCAACCGACAGATAGACCCCGTCTTGTATCCGACTGATGGAGTCGGAAAAGGAAAGAAAATCACGAAGCGCGGTGCGCCCGATCGCGGCCCCGTGGTTCATGGGGTGATTGTAGATAATGTCATGCCCGATCATGGGATGGCCGGTAAAGGGGATCCCCAACCGAGCGGCGGCAGCCTGGGCACTGTAGACCTTGAAGGGATGAGGCACCGCCATCCAGCCTGACTTCAAGTCGAATTTCTTCATCACCCCCAGCAAGTCTATCGCTGCCGCCAGCCGGTCTGTCGACGCGCAGGATTTAAAATCTGAAATCTCAGAGACCAGATTATCCCGGGCCGGAATATCCAGTCCTTCCCGCTCGATCATCGCCCCGACCGACTCCCCATAGCCAAGTCCTTCATAAGCCCCCACCACGAGGGCTAAATTGATAAAAAACCCGGTTTCTTGCCAGATACCAAATTCGCCGCGGGCAACATTCCCCTTAACATCCTCACTGCTCTGCCCCCGGTAAGCAAACTCCCAGTCGTGAATGATTCCGGCGCCATTGGTGGCCAGGTGTGTGAGCCACCCCTGCTCCATCAGCCGGATCAGTACCGGAGCCAAGCCGTTTTTGATGGTGTGTGCCCCGAAGGCCATCACCACGGGCCGGTTGGTGCGGCGAGCGGCGTGGATCCGGTCCACAATGGCCTCCATCGTCTTCATTTTCTCCGCCCCGAATGGACGCGGCTCCTGATCAGGACTCACGTGATCCTGCTCTATGGAAAGCTTGTTGGCGCGCTGGGCAAGAGTTTTGACGATCAGTTTGCCGCGATCAAGTTGTGGATAAGGCATCGACTCATCTCCTTGGCGCTGTTGTCGTGGTGGGCAGTACAGGACTCGAACCTGCAACCCCTAGAATGTAAATCTAGTGCTCTAACCAATTGAGCTAACCGCCCCTGATAAAAAACAAGAAGCTGAATGATGAAGGATGAACGGGAGGGAGTCAAGTAAGGCTCCACACCTATTTTACAACGGCTCCACTTGACATATCGCCGTCGACTGTCACCAGCCTGAGTTCCTTGCCAAGGCTGGCCGCCAGAAGCATCCCGTTGGACTCCACCCCGCGGATGACTGCGGGCTTCAGATTGGCGACCACCACCACTGTCTTCCCCGGCAATGTGGCGGGATCATAGTGCTGCGCAATTCCCGCCACAAGTTGGCGCGTCTCGCCCCCCACATCAATCTGAAGCTTCAACAACTTATCCGCCCCGACTACCTTTTCGGCAGCGGTGATCCTGGCAGTACGAAGCTGGATCTTCTGAAAATCGGCATATTCAATCAGGGCAACTCCTACCGGCGAGACGGTTGCCGCTGTAGTAGCCGCCGTCCCCGGCGGCATCTTTTCTTGCGGCATAATCCGGGGGAACAAAACCTGCATCGTTCCCAGTTTCGTTCCAGGCTTCAAGAGCCCCCATTCCTTAAGGGAGTGGATAGTCGGAGTCGCCTCCTGTATCCCGAGCGCCTGGCGTAATTCGGCCATCTTGCCGGGCATGACCGGGAATAGCAGGCCGCTGACAATCCGTAGAGTTTCTGCGGCATGATAGAGCACCGTGTGCAGCGGCAGCTTGTCCGATTGCTTGGCAAGTGTCCACGGTTGCTTCTTTTCCAAATAACGATTCGCCGCCCGCACCACATTGGTCACCGCTGCCAGTCCCTGGTCGAGACGCATCCCCGTAATGGCCACTTCCATCGCCCCGGCGGACTCCACAGCCGCCGCCCTGAGCAACAATTCCTCCTCGCCCGGCGCACCGGGTTCAGGCAACAATCCGCCGGTGTAGGATTCGATCATTTTCAGGAGTCGGCTGAGGATATTGCCCAGATCATTAGCCAGATCGGCATTGTAACGCCGGATAAAGGCCTCTTCCGTGAAACTCGCATCCTGTCCGAGAATCATCTCGGCCATCAGGAAGTAGCGAAAGGGATCCACCCCATGCTTGTCGACAAACCCCATGGGGTCCACCACATTACCCGTCGTCTTGCTCATCTTGCTATCGCCCACCAGCCACCAGCCGTGCGCGAAAACGGATTCTGGCAGTTCCAGCCCCATGGCCTTGAGCATGATCGGCCAATACACCGTGTGCGTGGTGAGGATGTCCTTCCCGATCAGGTGACAGGAAGCCGGCCACCAAGTCTTGAATTTCACGTCATCACTGAGATATCCCACCGCGCTGATGTAATTAGTCAGGGCATCGCACCAGACATAGGCAACAAAATCCTTGTCGAACGGCAACTCAATTCCCCAGCTCAAGCGACTCTTGGGGCGCGACACGCACAGGTCATTCAATTTCTTCCGCAGGAACCCGAGCGTCTCGTTGCGACGGAAATCCGGCTGGATGAATTTCGGATTTTCCTGGATGTACTGGATCAGCCAGTCCTGATACTTGCTCATCCGCAGGAAATAATTGGACTCGCGGATCCGGTCCACCGGCCGTTTGCAATCCGGACAGGCGCCGGCATCAAGATCCTTCTCCATAAAAAAGCGTTCGCAGGGCACACAATACCAGCCGTCATACTCGTCCCGGTAGATCTCCCCCTTCTCGTACAGTGCCTGAAACAACTTTTGCACCACGACTTTATGTCGGGGTTCGGTGGTGCGGATGAAATCATCATGGGTGATTTCGAGCTTCTTCCACAGGTCCTGAAACCGAACCACGGTGGCATCGGCGTGCTGCTGCGGGGAGATTCCCGCCTTATCCGCCGCCTGCTGAACCTTCTGCCCATGCTCGTCCGTACCGGTCAGGAAGAAAGTCGGCACATTTAATAGCCGGTGATACCGGGCAAGGACATCGGCCAGGATGGTCGTATAGGCATGCCCGATATGGGGCCGGTCATTCACATAATAGATCGGCGTCGTAATATAAAATTTCTGATCATTCATAGCGGTCACCTCAAGGTCGCATAAGTTAACGACTCCGCCCCCCCCGTTCAATCATCAAAAAAGGCGTGCCGTTCACGTCGCATTTTTATACCGTACTCAAATGACTAAATCCAAAGTAGCAATTCTTCGGACCTCTCCCGCCACCATACTGGACGACACTCACCGGCTGATGAATCTGGCCGGTTACCAGAACGTGATCTCCAAACAGGCCGACACCGCGCTCAAGGTGAATATCAGCTGGCACTTCTTCTACCCCGCCAGTTCCACCACGCCCTGGCAGCTGGACGGCGTCATCCGAGCCATGAAACGCGATGGCTATGCCTCCTCCAACATCCACGCCTGCCACAACCGGACCGTCGTCATCGACGCCCATCTCGGCGAGCGGGAGAACAAACACATCAACGTCGTTCAGGCTCACGGCCTTCGAAACGTCCACCTTTATGAAGGCAATGAACCCTGGATCAATGTCCGGGAGGCCGTAGGCTCCATTGCGGACAAGTTTCTCTGCCTGAACCAGGTCTATCCGGATGGATTCATGATTCCGAAGCGGTTCATCGGAGAAAACATCATCCACCTCCCCACGGTGAAAACCCATGTATTCACCACCACCACCGGCGCCATGAAAAACGCGTTTGGCGGCCTCCTGAATGAACACCGGCACTGGACCCACCCCGTCATTCACGAAACCCTCGTGGATCTCCTTATGATCCAGAAAAAGATCCATCCGGGCATCTTTGCGGTCATGGATGGAACCTTTGCCGGCGACGGCCCCGGTCCTCGCTGTATGATCCCCCATGTCAAGAACGTCATCCTTGCCTCATCCGACCAGGTTGCCATTGACGCCGTCGCCGCCAAGCTCATGGGCTTCGACCCGCTCCAGGACATCAAGTTTGTCCGCCTGGCCCACGAGCGGGGACTCGGATGCGGCGATGTGCGCGATATTGAGATCGTAGGCGATCCGGACGCCCTGAAGGAAAACTGGAACTTTGTCGGGCCCTTCAAGAAAATGACCTTTGCCAGCAAGATGCAGCATAAGATCTATTGGGGCCCCCTGCGCAAACCGATTGAATGGTCCCTGAAAACCGTCCTGGCCCCGTGGGCCTATATCGCCAGCGTGATCTACCATGATTCCTTCTGGTATCCCACCCATCAAAAACTGGTTCACGCCATTCTGCACAGTCCCTGGGGCCGCCTGTTTCACAACTGGGATAAAGTCGCCATCCCGCCGGACAACCTGACCGCCCGCGGTTGGGACAATGTCGGCGAAGATCCCCTCACCCTGAAGAAGGACAGCTGGAAACTCTTCAAAAAATCCATCTCCATCCTCGGCACCTGCATCAAGGAGGCCCCGGAGTTTTCGGCAAAGAAAAGGAGAGCGGGTAAATGAGGGTTCGGGGTTCAAGGTTCAGGAGGGATAATTTCAGTAGATCGATATGCATGCGAAACACTCACCATTCGATCACCTGAACCCTGACCCCCGAACCCTGACCCCTCTGCCCATCTCGCGGAGCGAGATGGACGCGCGCGGCTGGGATCAGTGCGACATCATTCTGGTTACCGGCGATGCCTATGTAGACCATCCCTCCTTCGGGGTGCCCCTGATCGGGCGGTGGCTGGAGTCGCGCGGGTATCGGGTAGGCATTATCGCCGCGCCCAACTCAAACGATGTTGAAGCTTTTCGTGTCCTCGGTCCTCCCCGCCTGTTCTGGGGAGTGACTGCTGGCAATCTCGACAGTCAACTCGCCCGCCTGACGGTCATGCGGAAACGACGCCGGGACGATCCCTATCTACCAGAGGGCCAGAGCGACCTGCGCCCCCCTAACGCGACCATTGTCTACGTCTCTAAAGTCCGGCAGGCCTTCAAGACAGAAGTCAGGAGTCAGAAGTCAGAAGTCAGAAGTCCGCTATCCGAAATTTCATATCTGAAATCAACAATCAACAATCAACAATCTCCTCCTCCCGTCATTATCGGCGGCATTGAGGCCTCGCTACGTCGGTTTCCCTACTACGATTACTGGACCGACAGCGTGAAGCGTTCGATTCTCTTCGACTCCAAGGCCGATTTGCTGGTGTACGGGATGGGCGAACAGGCCATAGCCGAGGTGGCGAGACGATTGGATCATAAAGAGCCCTTATCAGGCATTTCTGGGACCGCGGAAATCAGTAGGAAGGGGTCAGGGGTCAGGGGTCAGG
>JBAXMJ010000004.1:0-55853 GCA_037134355.1 bacterium
GACTAAACGCACCTGCCTTGATGCAGGGGGGGTGCAGTTACTTTGTCAATTGAGGGGGTGAAAAAAAATGACAAAAAAGCGACAAAGTGGTTGACATCAAACCGGACTGTGATATTTTCCTCAGTCTGATTTTTAGTTGGCAGGCCTTTTTTGTTGGATAAAAAGTTAGAGAGCGAAGTTTTCTGTTGCCGGATTTGATGAAAGCAGCAGGAATTCGTTCTTTTGTGTTTGTTTTTGGCAAGGATTGAACGCGAAGCCCCCGTAGCTCAGTTGGTAGAGCACGTCCTTGGTAAGGACGAGGTCAGCGGTTCGATCCCGCTCGTGGGCTCCAGATTTGATTGGGAATATCCGGCTGGCCGGAACGGAAATAAAAACGACTGAAGCAGGGAAACAGTAAGGAGTACGACAATGGCAAAGGAAGCATTTAATAGAACTAAGCCGCATGTGAATGTGGGTACAATCGGGCACGTTGACCATGGTAAGACTACCTTGACGGCGGCCATCACCTATGTGCAGTCATTGCGCGGTTTGAGCACCTACATCAAGTATGACCAGGTTGCGAAGGCCTCGGAATCGCAGGGTCGCCGTGATCCGACCAAGATTTTGACCATTGCGACCTCGCATGTGGAGTACAGTTCCGAGAAGCGCCACTATGCGCATGTTGACTGTCCCGGCCATGCAGACTATGTCAAGAACATGATCACGGGTGCGGCCCAGATGGACGGCGCAATTCTGGTGGTCAGCGCCTCTGACGGTCCGATGCCCCAGACCCGCGAGCACATCCTGCTGGCCCGCCAGGTTGGCGTGCCGAAGGTGGTTGTGTTCCTGAACAAGGTGGACACAGTGGATGATCCCGAGTTGCTGGATCTTGTAGAGCTGGAAATCCGCGAGTTGCTGAGCAAGTATGATTACCCGGGCGATACGACCCCGATCATTCGCGGCAGCGCGTTGGCGGCCATTTCGGCCACGTCCCCTGATGATCCCGGCACGAAGTGCATTAAGGATTTGATGGAAGCTCTGGATACCTTCATTCCCGAGCCGGTTCGCGTGATTGACCAGGCGTTCCTGCTCTCGATCGAAGATGTGTTCTCGATTGAAGGCCGTGGTACCGTGGTGACGGGCCGTATCGAGCGCGGAATTATCAAGGTTGGTGAGGAAGTTGAAATCGTGGGCTTGAAGCCGACGGTCAAGACGACGGTTACGGGTGTGGAAATGTTCCGCAAGCTGTTGGATCAGGGCCAGGCCGGTGACAACGTGGGTTGTTTGTTGCGCAGCACGAAGAAGGAAGACGTGGAGCGGGGTCAGGTGCTCGCAAAGCCGGGCTCAATCCTGCCGCACGCGAAGTTCAAGTGCGAAGTGTATGTTCTGAGCAAGGATGAGGGTGGCCGTCATACCCCGTTCTTCAAGGGATATCGCCCGCAGTTCTATTTCCGAACGACTGATGTGACGGGTGACGTGACATTGCCTGAGGGCGTCGAAATGGTGATGCCCGGTGACAATGTTTCGATGGAAGTCACGTTGATTGCGCCAATCGCCATGGAGAAGTCCATGCGGTTCGCCATCCGTGAGGGTGGTCGTACGGTGGGCGCCGGAACGGTGACGGAAATTCTGCAATAATCTAATCATCCGGCCGTGGGTCGGGAAAATATGCGCGGGCGGTGCGCCGCAGGGACGCCGCCCGTTGCTCTGATGAAGGATGGAACGCCATGGCAAGGGAACTGGTCACGCTAGCCTGCACGGATTGCAAGCGTCGGAATTATACGACAACGAAAAATAAACGGCTGACGCCGGACCGTATGGAGCTTAAGAAGTACTGCCGGTTCGAGAAAAAGCATACGATTCACAAGGAGACCCGCTAAGGGGTTTACTTGATATAGGCCAGTAGCTCAATTGGCAGAGCGCCGGTCTCCAAAACCGGAGGTTGCGGGTTCGATGCCCTCCTGGCCTGCCAAATGATACATAAGTGTGGAGTAAAGCGGTGAGCACGGTAACGGAAAGTTTTAAAAAAGTTCGGTTTTTTCTGGCGGATGTCCAGAACGAGCTGCGCAAGTCCACCTGGCCGACACGGGGGGAATTGATCGAATCCACAGTTGTGGTGATTGTGTCGGTGATTTTGTTCGCAGTCTATATTGGGTTTTGTGACACCGTGTTGCGGAAGTGTTTGGGATTTTTTGCGCGTCATTAACGGGCATTCAGGACCGGGGTTTTCATGAGTGAAAAACAGTGGTTTGTGCTGCATACATTGACCGGCCAGGAGGCGAAGGTCAAGGAAAGCATTGAGCGCCGCCTCGACAAGGAGGAGATGCGGGATTATGTCGGGCAGATCCTGATTCCCACGGAAAAAGTCTCTGAAACCAAAAAAGGGGTCAAGAGCGTCATCACGCGCAAGTTTTTCCCGGGCTATGTCCTGGTGAATATGAGGCTTTACGGCGATGACAAGAAGGTTGTCGACACGGTCTGGTATTTTATCCGCGAGACGCCCGGTGTGATCGGGTTTGTGGGCGGGGAACGGCCTGCGCCGCTCCGGCCTGATGAAGTCGATCAGCTTCTGTTCCAGGTGGAGGAGAAGAAGGAGAAGGTCAAGCCGAAGGTGATTTACGAGACCGGCGAGACGGTCAAAATCACGGATGGTCCCTTCATGAATTTTACCGGTACCGTGGATGAAGTGGATGCGGATCGCGGCAAGCTGAAGGTGTCGGTGGCTATTTTCGGTCGCTCGGCCCCGGTGGAGCTGGAGTGCTGGCAGGTGGAACGGCAGTAAGCCTTCGCGACGGCGAGGCAGGGGAAAGATATGGCAAAGAAAGTAACAGGAAAAATCAAGCTGCAGATTCCCGCCGGGCAGGCGAATCCGGCGCCCCCCGTGGGCCCGGCTCTGGGCCAGCACGGTGTGAACATCATGCAGTTTTGCAAGGAATTCAACGCGACGACGCAGAGCATGGCTGGCTTGGTGATCCCCGTGGTCATCACCGTCTACCAGGATCGCTCGTTCACGTTCATCACCAAAAGCCCGCCCGCGTCCTCGCTGTTGAAGCGTGAAGCCGGTCTGGCCAAGGGATCCGCACAGCCCAACCGCGACAAGGTTGGCAAGGTGACGGCCCAGCAGGTGCTCGCGATCGTGCGCACTAAAATGAATGATTTGAATGCAACCGATGAAAATCACGCCGCCCGTATGATCGAGGGAACGGCGCGCAGCATGGGAATCGAGGTGGTTCGCTAACCATGGCAACTCACGGAAAAAAATATAATAAGGTGAAGGCCGGAGTCGAAGACAAGGTCTATGATCTGGCTGAGGCGATTCGCTTCCTGAAGGCGAACAAGATTGCCAAGTTTGACGAAACCGCAGAGCTTGCGATTCGGCTTGGAGTGGACACGAAGAAGACGGACCAGACGGTGCGCGGCACGGTCGGGCTTCCCCACGGGACTGGCAAAAAGATCCGCATCGCGGTCTTTGCGGCAGGCGCTGCGGCTGATGCAGCCCGGGCTGCGGGCGCCGATGTCGTTGGCAACGAGGATTTGATCGAGAAGGTCAAGGGCGGCTGGACGGAATTCGATGTCGCCATCGCGACGCCGGATGCCATGAAGGAAGTCCGCAAGCTGGGTAAGGTGTTGGGTCCCCGCGGCCTGATGCCGAATCCAAAGACCGGGACGGTCACGGATGATACCGCTTCCGCGGTGCGTGACAGCAAGGCGGGGCGTGTGGAATACCGCATGGACCGCAGTGGTAATGTCCAGGTTCCCTTCGGAAGGCTTTCGTTCGACGAGGCCAAGCTTCTGGAGAATGTCAACGTCCTGATCGTGGCGATTCGGGCAGCGCGCCCGGCTGCGGCCAAGGGCACATTTATCAAACGCTGTACGCTCAGTTCCACGATGGGGGTTGGTCTCCGTGTGGATGTGAGGGATTAACAAAAAGGCTCTGTGCTATGAGACCGGAAAAACAATCGATTTATGAGGAAATAACCGCCCGGATCAACGGGTCGTCCTTTGTGCTGGTGGCGGAATACCGCGGCATGAAGGTGGATCAGTTCTCCGAGTTGCGCCGCCAGCTCCGCAAGTCGGGAGCCCGGATGCAGGTTGTTAAAAACCGTTTCCTGCGCTTGATCATGCGGGATAAAGGCTGGTCGGGTCTGGATCCGTCCCTCAAGGGGCAGTCCGCGATCGTGACCGGAACCGATGTGGTTCAGGCGGCCAAGGTCATCAAGCTTTTCAGCCGCACCGGCGGACTGCCGGTCATGAAGTCGGGGGTCATGGGGAATGTGATTCTCACCTCCGAACAGGTTGTTGCCTTGGCGGAACTGCCGTCCCGTGAAGTGTTGTTGGGCCAGGTGGTGGGCACCGTGGCGGCTCCTTTGTCGCGCCTGGTTGGTGTGCTGAAGCAGAAGGTGTCGACCATTGTTTACGTATTGAAGGCAGTCGAGGACAAGAAGAACGCGGCGTAGTGACGTTTGTTTTAGTATTACAGTTAAGAAAAGGGAGAATACCATGTCTGAGGAAATCAAGTTGGAAGGCAAGATGGAAGAGATTGTCAAGGCTATCGAGAGCATGAGCGTGCTGGAGCTCTCACAGCTGGTGAAGGGCCTCGAGCAGCGTCTGGGAGTCAGCGCGTCGGCGCCGATGGCCATGGCGGCGGCAGCCCCTGCGGGTGCGGTGGAAGCCGCGGCTGAGAAGACGGAGTTCACGGTTGTGCTCGCCAGTGCGGGTGGCAACAAGATCGGCGTCATCAAGGAAATCCGTAGCATTACCGGTCTGGGTCTCAAGGAATCAAAGGATCTGGTCGAAGGTGCCCCGAAGACCGTCAAGGAAGGTGTTTCCAAGGACGAAGCCGCCAAGCTTAAGGAAGTCTTGGAGAAGGCTGGCGCAACCGTCGAGATCAAGTAAGCCCCCTCCTGAGGTTGTGGTTTACGACGGGCGGTCATGGGGCCGCGGTGTTGGTGTCTTGGAGAACCCGGTGCAACAGGTGCTGGAATGGTTGAGAGAACGAACTTCGGAAAACTGGTCGAGGTAATCGAGCCGCCCAATCTGATTGAAATTCAGACGGCGTCTTACAAAGATTTCCTCCAACTCGATATTGCCCCCGGTGGTCGCCATAACATGGGACTGCAGGCGGTCTTCAAGGAAGTTTTCCCCATCGAAAGTTACGATGGGCGGTACGTGTTGGATTTTGTCAAGTATGAGTTTACGCTTCCCAAGGCGGATCCTTTTGAGGTCCTTCGGGAAGGGCAGACTTTTGCCGGCACCCTGCATGTGACGTTCCGTCTTAAGGACGGGGAAGAGGTTCGCGAGGAAACCGTGTACATGGGCGAAATTCCCCTCATGACGCCGCAGGGATCATTCGTGATCAACGGTGCCGAGCGGGTGATTGTCAGTCAGTTGCACCGGTCACCCGGGATCTGCTTTGAACAATCCGTTCATTCCAGTGGCAATATGCTGTATTCCTTCCGCATCATTCCCGACCGGGGATCGTGGGTGGAGGTTCAGTTTGACGCCTCAGATCTGTTATGGATCTACATGGATCGTCGTCACCGACGGCGGAAATTCCTGGCGACCACCTTCCTTCGCGCGTTGGGTTATGGAACCGATGCTGACCTGCTCGGCTTGTTCTACACGTTGCGCAAGATGAAGATGTCGGAGTCTGTCAGCGCAGAGAAACTGGCGACCTTGGTTTTCCGGGATGATGTCATTGACGTCGACTCCCAGACCGTGCTGGCTCGCCGATACGAGCCGCTCTCCGAAAACGTGCTGTCCCAGATGAAGGCGGCGGGTTTCAAGGAGGTTGAGGTGGTTGATGTGTCCTGGGATTCCGGAGTGATGCTGAAGAGCATCAAGGAAGACCCCACACACTCGATGGATGACGCCCTGAAAGACATCTATCTCAGGTTGCGACCCGGGGATCCCGCGACGGTTTCGAATGCACGCCAGCTGCTCAAGCGGTTGTTTTTTGATGTGCGACGCTATGATCTGGGCCGCGTTGGACGGTACAAGATCAGCCAGAAGCTGGACTCTGAAATCAAGGACTCCCTGGATTTGATTTCCGTGATCATGGGGAAGAAGGACACCAAGGAAAAGGATGCCTTCATTACCGTCACGGAAGAGGAGCGCCTGCGCACGCTGAGTCCCGATGGAAGCGATCTGATCGCGGCCATCCGGTACCTGATCAGCATTCGAAGCGGAAAGGGAACCATTGATGACATTGATCATCTTGGCAGCCGACGCCTGCGCACAATTGGGGAACTGATTGAAAACCAGTGCCGGGTGGGCTTGGCTCGTGCTGAGCGCCTGGTGCGTGAGCGGATGACCCTGTTTGATCCGAACACCGGAACTCTGACCCCGCAGCGCCTGGTCAATCCCAAGACGCTCTCGGCCGTTGTGAAGGATTTCTTCGGACGCAGCCAGTTGAGCCAGTTCATGGATCAGACCAATCCGTTGTCCGAGTTGGCGCACAAGCGCCGTCTCAGCGCGTTGGGCCCGGGCGGGTTGAGTCGTGAGCGTGCCGGTTTCGAGGTCCGTGACGTTCACAGTAGTCATTATGGCAGGATTTGCCCGATTGAAACACCGGAAGGGCCGAATATCGGCTTGATTTCATCGCTGGGTATTTATGCCCGCATCAATGAGTACGGATTTATTGAGACGCCCTACCGCAAGGTGAATAACGGGACGGTCTCGGATTCGGTTGAATATCTCAGTGCGGATCGCGAGGAGAAATTTGTAATTGCTCAGGCCAATACGCCGCTGGATGCCCGTAGCCGCATGTCGCGTGAAGCGATTGCCGTTCGACATCGCGGTGAGTTCATGGAGGTCCCGAAGGAGAAGGTGGACTACATGGATGTGTCGCCCAAGCAGGTCGTGTCGGTAGCGGCCGGACTGATTCCCTTCCTGGAGCACGATGATGCAAACCGTGCCCTGATGGGATCGAACATGATGCGTCAAGCCGTTCCCCTGCTGGAGACGGAGCGTCCGTTTGTGGCGACCGGCCTCGAGAGTCGCATTGCCCGGGATTCGGGTGTGCTGATGCTTGCGGTCGAGCCCGGCGTGGTAACCTATGTTTCGGCCAATAAGGTCGTTGTGACGAATGACAAGGCGGGCGGCAAGAAGAAGGACGGCGAACGGACTTACCTTCTGAACAAGTTCATGCGGTCGAATGCCGGAACCTGCGTCAATCAAAAACCTGTAGTGAAGGTCGGTCAGAAAATCAGGACGGGTGATGTCCTGGCTGATGGCCCAGCCACTGCGGGCGGTGAATTGGCGATCGGGCGAAACGTGCTTGTGGCGTTTATGCCGTGGTGCGGTTACAACTTCGAGGACGCCATCCTGATCAGTGAGCGGGTGGTCCGGGATGATGTGTTCACGTCAATTCATATCCAGGAATTCGAGGCCGGTGCTCGTGATACCAAGCTTGGGCCCGAGGAAATCACCCGGGATATTCCGAATGTCGGTGAAGAGGCCCTTCGCAATCTGGGTTCAGACGGGGTAATTCGCATTGGAGCGGAGGTCAAGCCGGACGACATTCTTGTCGGCAAGATCACGCCCAAGAGCGAAACTGAGCTGGCTCCCGAGGAGCGCCTGTTGCGCGCCATCTTCGGAGAAAAGGCGGCAGATGTCCGTGATACATCCCTGACGGTTCCGAGCGGAACCTATGGAATCGTCATGGATGTCAAGGTCTCGGCCCATAAGGATATTGCCCGGGAAAAGATGACTCCGGCGGAGCGGAAGCGCCAGGCTAAGAATGTGGCCCAGGAACAGCAATCCAAGAAGCAGGAATTGGTTGATCAACTCACAGAAGCGTTGAGCAACATCCTGCTGGGTGAAAAAATCCCGCTGGACGTGGTTAATATTGATTCCAATGAAATCATTATCCCCGCCAACCGGAAGATCACCAAGACGCTGTTGCGGAAGCTGGCAAACGAGAGCGCTCATATTGCGATCGAGAGCAGCCCCATTCAGATCAAGATTCAGGAAATCATCGGCGAGTATCAGCAGAAGTTCATTGAACTTGAGCATGAATACGCGAACGCCATGGATCGCCTGGAGAGCGGCGATGAAGTCGATCAGGGAATCATCAAGCAGGTTCGTGTTTACATCGCCAGCAAGAAAAAGCTGTCGGTGGGTGACAAGATGGCCGGACGGCATGGAAACAAGGGCGTAGTGGCTCGAATCCTGCCTGAAGCGGATATGCCGTTTCTTCCGGATGGGACGCCTGTTGATATTGTGCTCAATCCGCTCGGTGTGCCGTCACGTATGAACGTGGGACAGGTTCTTGAAACCCATCTGGGGTGGGCCTGTAAGATCCTCGGGCTGTATGCCAGCACGCCGGTCTTTGATGGTATTTCTGAAAAGCGAATCCATGACTTGATGAAGGACGCGAAGCTCCCGGCCGACGGGAAGACGCAACTTTTTGACGGTCGCACCGGCGAATCATTCGATCAGAGGGTGGTGGTGGGTTACATTTACATGCTCAAGCTGCACCATCTGGTCAGCGACAAGATCCATGCCCGTGCAGTGGGGCCGTACTCGCTCGTTACCCAGCAGCCGCTGGGGGGCAAGGCGCAGTACGGTGGACAGCGCTTGGGAGAAATGGAAGTCTGGGCGCTCGAGGCCTATGGCGCGGCATTCGCGCTACAAGAGTTGTTGACCGTCAAGAGTGACGATACCAACGGGCGTACCCGGATTTATGAGTCCATCGTGAAAGGCGAGAATGTGCTTGAGGCGGATCGCCCCGAGTCGTTCAACGTGCTGATTAACGAGTTAAGGGCCATTGGGCTGGACGTGCGGGCTGAAGCGAAGGAAAAACGAGTTTAACGGAGGCGGCGGCAACGCTGAGTCACCTATGTCTGAACGTACCTTGACAAATACTGCTGCCCGAGAGCGGCTTGGAATGCCCCTGATGGAGGGGTTTGATTCCGTGAACATCACCTTGGCTTCGCCGGAAACGATCCGGGCATGGAGTCACGGTGAGGTGAAGAACCCGGAAACGATCAACTATCGCACCTACAAGCCCGAGAAGGGCGGCTTGTTTTGCGAGCGCATTTTCGGCCCGACTCGGGACTGGGAGTGCAGTTGCGGGAAATATAAGCGGATCAAGCACAAGGGTGTGATTTGCGACCGGTGCGGGGTGGAAATTACCCAGTCGCGCGTCAGGCGTGAACGCATGGGTCATATCGACCTTGCGGTACCAGTGTCACATATCTGGTTTTTCAAGTGTACCCCGAGTCGCCTCGGTCTGGTTCTCGACATGACCGCCCGGTCTTTGGAGCGCATCCTTTACTACGAGGATTATGTGGTGGTAGAGCCCGGCGATACGCCCCTACAGGAGAAGCAGCTTCTCAGCGAAATGGACTACCGTGAAGCTCAGGAGAAATACGGGGATGCGTTTGTGGCCCGTATCGGCGCCGAGGCGGTTCGGGACCTGATGAAGAAGATTGACCTGGAGAAATGTCTGGCGGAGCTGGATGCGCAGATGGAGACCACGCGCAGCAAGCAGAATCGCAAGAAATACTCCAAGCGCATGAAAGTTTTGGAAGGCTTCCTGACCAGTAATACCAGGCCGGAATGGATGATCATGGAAGTCCTTCCGGTGATTCCGCCCGATTTGCGTCCCCTGGTGCCCCTTGAGGGCGGCCGGTTTGCGACATCGGATCTGAATGATCTTTATCGCCGGGTGATCAACCGCAATAACCGGTTGAAGAATCTTCTCCAACTCAAAACGCCGGATGTGATCATCCGGAACGAGAAGCGTATGCTTCAGGAGGCCGTGGACGCCGTCATCGATAACGGGCGCCATGGACGGGCTGTAACCGGCGCCGGGAATCGCCCGCTGAAGTCGTTGAGCGATATGCTAAAGGGCAAGGGCGGCCGGTTCCGTCAGAATCTGCTCGGCAAGCGTGTTGACTATTCCGGACGTTCCGTGATTGTGGTCGGCCCTGAGCTGAAATTGAACCAGTGCGGGCTTCCCAAAAAGATGGCTCTGGTTCTGTTTGAGCCCTTCATCATCCGCCGCCTGAAAGAAATGGGCGTGGCGCACACGGTTCGCAGTGCAAAAAAACTGATCGACAAGCAATCGGACGAGGTGTGGGCGATTCTTGAGGAAATCACTCGCGACAAGACCGTCATGCTGAACCGCGCACCGACGCTTCATCGTTTGAGCATCCAGTCGTTCGAGCCTATCCTGGTGGAGGGTGAGGCAATTCAAGTGCATCCGCTGGTGTGTACGGCGTACAACGCCGACTTTGACGGGGATCAGATGGCGGTGCATGTGCCGCTGTCCATCGAGGCCCAGATCGAGTCGCGCCTGCTCATGCTTTCAACAAACAACGTGTTCTCGCCCTCGAGCGGAAAACCGGTCATGACGCCCACCCAGGATATCGCTCTGGGCATCTATTACCTCACGTCATCGGCTCAGAAGGATCGAATCAAGGAAGTCCGCCGCAAGGCTGCCGGCCAGGGGCAGGAGCAGGAACGGCTTCCGATTTTTGACGAGGCGGCCCAGGTTCGTCTGGCTTACGATGATGGCGCACTCAAGATCCATAACCGCGTACGTTTTAAGAATCCAGATTTCGGGCGCAAGACGGTTTTTGGCGACAATCATTCGAAAATGTTGACCACAACGGTCGGTCGGGTTTTCTTCAATGAGATCCTTCCCTCGACACTGGGATTCATTAACCGGTGTTGCGACAAGTCGTTTCTCGGAAAGTTGATCTGGCAGTGCTATCGCGTGAGTGGCCATACTGAAACCGTAAAAGTTCTGGAAAGCCTGAAGAACATCGGCTTTGAGAATGCCACCTTGGCGGGGATATCGATCGGATTGTCGGATATGATCATTCCGGCCGAGAAGGAAGACATCATCGCCAAGGCGCACAAGGCTGTGAGCGAGGTGGAAAGCCAGTATCGGCGGGGTATCATTACAGACGGGGAACGCTACAACAAGATCGTCGATATCTGGACCCAGGCGACGGACGAAACGTCAAACGCGATGTATCGTGCGATCGAGGAGAACGCGGGGAGCGACGAGGCCAACCCGATCTTCATGATGGTGGACTCTAAGGCCCGTGGCAGTCGGCAGCAGATCCGCCAGTTGGCGGGTATGCGCGGTTTGATGGCCAAGCCGTCTGGCGAAATTATTGAACGCCCGATTGTATCGAATTTCCGTGAGGGATTAAGTGTTCTGGAGTACTTCATCAGTACTCATGGTGCTCGCAAGGGTCTGGCTGATACCGCCCTGAAGACTGCTGATGCCGGGTATTTGACCCGTAAGCTGGTCGATGTGGCCCAGGATGTCCGGATCATTGAACAGGACTGCAACACTCTCAATGGCATCGAGGTTAAGGCCATTGGTGAGGGCGACGAGAATGTGGTTTCGCTGGCCGACCGCATCAAGGGCCGCACAGCGTTGAACGACATTGTCAATCCTGTGACGAATCAACTGGTTGTTCCCGCTGGTGGGCTCATTGATGAGGCCTTGGCGGAAGACGTTATGAATGCGGATATCGAGAAGGTTCGCATTCGCAGTGTTCTGACATGCGAATCCCGACGCGGGATCTGTGCCAAGTGCTACGGACGTGACCTCTCGAATGGGCGTCCGGTTGAAATGGGCGCGGCTGTGGGGATTATTGCAGCGCAATCCATTGGTGAACCCGGCACACAGTTGACCATGCGGACGTTCCATATCGGTGGTACGGCGAGCTCGGTCTTCAAGCAACCCCATGTTATCTCCAAGCACGACGGTATCATTCAGTATACCAACATGCGCACAGTGGTGAATGAGCATGGCAAATTTGTGGTACTCAACAAGAACGGATCCGTTGCGGTTTTCGACGACACCGGCCGGGAGGTTGAGCGGCATACGATTGCCATTGGTGCGGTCATCGCCGAGGAGGATGGCGGTCGGGTTAAGAAGGGGCAGAGCTTTATTGAGTGGGATCCCTACAGCGTGCCGATTCTGGCCGAGAAGCCCGGGACGGTTCATTTTCAGGGGTTTATTGAGAATGTGACGGTCAAGAAGGAAGTGGATCAGTCCACCGGCCTGATGGGCACCGTGGTTCTCGAGCACAAGGAGGATTTGCATCCCCAGATTGTGATCACCTTTGGTCATAACGAGCCGCCCATGGCGTATAACATCCCCGCAGGCGCCCATGTCATGATCAAGGATGGCAAGAAGGTTACGGCGGGTGAGGTGATTGCCAAGACGCCCCGCAAGGAATCCAAGACCAAGGATATCACCGGTGGTCTTCCTCGCGTGGCGGAACTCTTTGAGGCCCGCCGGCCGAAGGATGCCGCCGAGATTGCGAAGATCGATGGCGTGGTCGACTTTGGGGCAAACCAGCGTGGACGTCGCTGCCTGTTGATCCGTGACGCGGTTACAGGTGACGAGGAGCAGCATCTGATTCCGATGGGCAAGCATATCGTCGTGTATAAGGGCGACTATGTCCAGAAAGGGCAGCAGCTTACGGAAGGCCCCGTGGTTCCTCAGGAGATTTTGGAGATATGCGGTCCCCAAGAGTTGCAGGAATACCTGGTGAATCAGGTTCAGGAAGTCTATCGATTGCAGGGCGTTGAAATCAACGACAAGCACATCGAGATCATTGTCCGCCAGATGCTGCGAAAGGTCCGGATCACGGACGCAGGCGACACCGATTTCCTTTGGGGTGAGCAGGTTGAGAAGCGGTTGTTCCAGGAGATGAACACCAAGGCGCAGGCCGAAGGCAAGCGTCCGGCGGAGGCCTCTCCGGCACTTCTCGGGATCACCAAGGCCGCGCTTGAGACCGAGAGTTTTATTTCAGCGGCGTCATTCCAGGACACCACCCGCGTGCTGACCGAAGCCGCGACTCTGGGTCGTGTGGATACGTTGTACGGGTTCAAGGAAAATGTTATCATGGGACATTTGATCCCGGGTGGAACTGGTTTCCCCATGTTCCGGAATATCAAATTGGTGCCTTTGGCCGAGCCGATCCCTGAGGAAGACTTGCGTCAGGAGAGCGAAGCATTGAAGAAAGCACAGGAGCTTTTGGGATAAAGCTTGACAGGGACCCATCACTTCTGGCATTTTTTCGCGCTTTGCGTTTGGAAGGGAATGTAACTATGCCGACGATTAATCAACTGGTTAAAAACGGACGAAAGAAAATCCGTAATAAAAGCAAATCGCCCGCGCTGAAGAATTGTCCTCAGCGTCGTGGCGTGTGTCTGTCCGTGAAAACGCAGACACCCAAAAAGCCGAATTCGGCGCTACGTAAAGTGGCGCGTGTTCGTCTGACCAATGGCGAGGAAGTGACCGCTTATATTCCGGGCGAAGGGCACAATCTTCAGGAGCACAGTGTTGTGCTTGTGCGGGGCGGTCGCGTAAAGGACTTGCCTGGTGTTCGGTATCACATTGTTCGTGGTACTTTAGATACACTGGGCGTGGAGGGACGGCACCGGGGCCGTTCCAAGTATGGCGTCAAAACACCGAAGCAGGCGTAGGACGGCGCAAGATCATGGGACGAAGACGTAGAGCAGTGCGGCGGGCGGTTCAATCGGATCCGAAATACAACAGCGAGTTGGTCGGCCGTCTGGTGAACCACCTGATGAAGGTGGGAAAGAAATCGGTATCGGTAAACATTGTTTACGATGCTCTGAAGGTGATTCAAGAGAAGCATCCTGATGGCGATCCGCTGGAAGTGATTCTGCGCGCGATTGACAACGTGAAGCCGAAGGTCGAAGTGAAATCGCGCCGGGTTGGTGGTGCCACCTATCAGGTGCCCGTTGAAGTGACGCCTGATCGACAGGGAGCCTTGGCGATGCGCTGGTTGATCCAGTACGCGAAGACCCGGAAGGGTGTGCCGATGCGACGTGCGCTGGCCCAGGAAATCCTGGACGCCTATGCCGAGCAGGGCAATGCCATCAAGAAGCGTGATGATACGCATAAGATGGCGCAGGCAAACAAGGCGTTTGCCCACTATCGATGGTAAGTTGAGTTTATGAACATCCCGTCGTCCGACGATAGGGCGACGGGTGTTGTTTGTTTAGTGAATAAAATGGAAACGGTTTTGGAACAGAATAAACAAGGTGGAGCCACAGGGGAAGCGCGCCAGCGCGAAGCGGCGGATCGCATCCGTCCCCTGTCCGCCGTTCGCAATATCGGGATCATTGCCCACATTGATGCGGGCAAGACCACGACAAGCGAGCGTATTCTGTTTTATGCCGGTCGCGTGCACCGCATGGGTGAGGTTCATGATGGAACCGCCACAATGGACTGGATGCCCCAGGAGAAGGAACGCGGCATCACCATAACGAGCGCGGCGACGACCTGTTTCTGGCGAGACTACCAGATTAATCTCATCGACACTCCCGGGCATGTTGATTTTACCGTTGAAGTGGAGCGGTCGCTGCGTGTTCTGGATGGAGCGGTTGTCGTGTTTTGCGGCGTGGGCGGCGTGCAGCCACAGTCTGAAACGGTTTGGCATCAGGCGGATCGCTATCAGGTTCCCCGCATTGCTTTCGTGAATAAAATGGATCGCATTGGTGCTGATTTCAACGCAGTGGTGGGGCAGATACGAACCCGCCTGGGAGCGGTTCCGGTGCCCATCCAGATTCCATGGGGCTCGGAAGATGGGTTTCGTGGCGTCATTGATTTGCTGGCCATGGAAGCCATTGTTTATGACGACACTTCGTTTGGGAGCAAGGTTCAGACGCTTCCTATTCCGGCCGAACTGGCAGTGGAGGCCGAGAAGGCCCGCGCTCAACTTATCGAGGTTTTGACTGAACGGGATGAAAAGGTTTTGGAATCCTATCTCGACTGCGCCGATGTTCCCGCGCAGGTTTTGCGTGATGGGTTGCGGCGCGCGACACTCGCGCAGACATTGACTCCGGTTTTGTGCGGATCATCACTTCGTAATAAAGGGGTACAGCAGTTGTTGGATGCCGTGGTGGATTTTCTGCCGGCTCCGATTGACGTTCCGCCTGTGCGCGGCGAGCATCCCAAGACCCGTGAGGTGGTATCTCGTGAAGCGGACGATTTCGCCCCGCAGAGCGCATTGGTGTTCAAGCTGATGAGCGACGCCTATATGGGTCGGCTGGCGTTTGTGCGCGTGTATTCGGGGCAGATCAAGAAAGGGCAGAATCTGTTCAATGCCCGCACCCGGAAACGTGAACGCGTGATGAAACTTGTGCTCCTGCATGCGGATGACCGCCAGGAGGTCGAGGTTCTTCATGCCGGTGAAATCGGCGCGGTGGTGGGGTTGAAGCAGGTCACGACGGGTGATACCCTGTGCGCCGAGAATTCGCCTGTTGAGTTGGAGCGCATACGGTTCCCTGAGCCGGTGATTTCCATGGCGATTGAGCCCAAGTCGCAGGCGGATCGTGAGAAGCTTGGTGAGGCAATGAGTGCACTTGCGGCGGAGGATCCCACCTGTATCGTGTCTGTGGATCCGGATACCGGCCAAACGCTGCTGAGTGGCATGGGCGAGTTGCATCTTGAGATTTTGAAAGACCGGATGTTTCGGGAGTACAAGGTTCAGGCGAACGCGGGGCGGCCCATGGTGGCCTATCGCGAGACTATCCAGGCTTCAGGTCGGGGTGAATACCGCTTTGAGCGCGACATTGCCGGGCAGCCTCAATTTGCCGCAGTGGTTCTGAATGTTGAGCCGGCGGAGCGGGGCTCGGGAGTCACGATCGAATTTGAGGTATCGAGCTCTCAGATCCCGGCTGAATTTCGAAGCGCGGTTGAGGAGGGGGTTCGGGACGGGTTGACGACCGGCATTCTGGCGAATTATCCAATGGTGGATGTTAAGGTCAGAGTGGTGGGAGGCGAATTTCACGATCAGGAATCCACGGAAGTGGCATTCCGGACGGCGGGTGTGATGGCCCTGAGGGTGGCGGCGAAGGCATCAAGGCCGGCGATTCTGGAGCCCATCATGTCGCTTGAAATTATTCTTCCGGCGGATCATTTGGGTGATGTGTTGAACGATGTGAGCGCTCGGCGCGGACATGTTCGGGATATGGTTGGTAAGGAAACTGTGCAGGTGATCCATGCGCGAGTTCCGTTGGCGGAACTGTTTGGGTATTCGACAGCCGTCCGGTCTCTGACGCGGGGGCGGGCGAGTTACACGATGGAGCCGGCGTGTTTTGATGTGGTGCCGGAGGCGATACAACAGCAACTTCTGGAACGGTGAGTGAATGATGGAAAAGCAACGCATACGTATACGTTTGAAAGCTTACGATTATCGGGTGTTGGACCAGTCTGTGTCCGATATTGTAGAGACCGCAAAGCGAACGGGAGCCCGGGTGGTGGGGCCCATTCCGATGCCAACGCGCATTGAGAGTTACAGTGTTAACCGCAGTGTGCATGCCGATAAGAAATCGATGGAACAATTTGAGGTCCGGACGCATAAGCGGGTTTTGGACATTGTGGAGCCGACGGCAAGAACAGTGGATGAGTTAAAGAAACTCAACATGCCCGCCGGAGTGGATATAACGATCAAGATTTAAGCAGGTAGCCATGCAAGGGATACTCGGAAAAAAAATCGGAATGACGCGGGTTTTCGGCGACGAAGGTCGACAGACCCCGGTCACGGTGATTGAAATCGGGCCATGTGTTGTGGTCCAGCGCAAGACGAAGAGCCAGGATGGCTATGACGCGCTGAAACTCGGGTTCGTGGAGGTCAAGGCCTCGCGGGCGAACAAGGCTCATGCGGGTCAGTTTAAGGCTGTCAACGCGACGCCGAAGCGCTTCCTGCGTGAATTTGCCGTTGAAGCCAGTGATGAAATCAAGGCGGGTGATGCCGTGACGGCCTCTGTTTTGGATGGAGCCGACTATGTCGACATCATCGGTGTCACCAAGGGACGCGGGTTTCAGGGTGTTGTCCGCCGCTTCAAAATGGCGGGTGGTCCGATGACGCATGGCGGACATTCGAAACGGCGCGTCGGCTCGATCGGATGCCGTTCATTTCCTGGACGCGTTCACAAGGGAAAACGTATGCCGGGCCACATGGGTAATGTGCGGGTTACTACGCAAAATCTAAAGGTGGTTCAGCTGCGGGCGAGCGAGAATTTGATCCTGGTAAAAGGGGCCGTTCCCGGACCCGCAGGTGCATTGGTTGAAATACGAAAAGCATTGAAGAAGACGAAGGCGGGGCAGGGTAAATGAGCAAGCTTTCTGTCTATGACATGAAAGGGTCCTCGTTGGCGAAGGTTGACTTCCCTGACGAGCTGATGACGAGCAAGGGCCAGCAGGCTGTCCGTGATGTTATCGTGGCCTACCAGGCCGGGTTGCGTGCGGGATCAGCCTCCACTCTCGGTAAGGGTGCGGTGGCGGGTAGCAACAAGAAGCCGTGGAAGCAAAAAGGAACCGGGCGTGCTCGGGCTGGTTTCCGGCAATCTCCTGTGTGGCGTGGCGGCGGTGTGGCTCATGGGCCTCATCCCCGAAGTTACGCGAAACGCATTCCCGTGAAGGTCGCGCGCCTGGCATTTCGAAGCGCCTTGAGCGACTTGATCCGGGAGGACCGTATCCGTGTTCTGGACACGCTGACGGTGACGGAGCCCAAGACGAAGACGGCGGTCGCTTTGTTGAAGTCATTGGGTCTTAAAAAGGGCGTTTTGATCGTGGTTGACAAGCTGGATAAGAACTTGCTCTGTGCGTTCCGGAATCTGCCACAGGTGGAGGCGACAACGGCCAAGGATGTCAGCACGTTCCAATTGGTTCGTTTTCCCGTGACCGTGGTAACGCGCTCCGCGATGGATCAGCTGAAGGCGCGGCTTGAGGGCGAGCCTGGGAGGAAGTCATGAAAAATTCACTTTCGGCAGTCCGGGGTTTGCACATCACCGAGAAGGGGTCGTTGCTTGCCGGACAAAATAAATATTTTTTCAAGGTTGCTCCTTCCGCTAACAAGCTGGAGATTAAGGGGGCGATCGAGGATTTTTTCAAGGTCAAGGTTACGAAGGTCAATACCATGAATTATGATGGCAAGGCCTGTCGTGAACGCACGATTCATTCCGGAAAGAAGCCGGCTTGGAAACGCGCGGTGGTGACGCTGAGAGAGGGCGACAAGATAGATTTGGAATAGGAAGCACGACATGGCGCTGAAAACCTACAAACCGACGACGCCGAGCCTGCGACACACGCAGCTCTCGACGTTTGATGAAATCACCCGGAGCAAGCCCGAGCGGTCGCTCACGAAATCGCAGAAGTCAAAGGCGGGACGCAATTCCGCCGGACGCATCACTGTTCGACACCGTGGCGGCGGTCACCGGCATCACTACCGGATCATTGATTTTAAGAGAAATAAAACCGGTATTCCTGCCAAAGTTCAGGCTATTGAGTATGATCCGAACCGGACGGCTCGAATTGCCCTGCTGGCATACAAGGATGGCGAAAAACGCTACATCCTCGCTCCAGTTGGACTGGAAGTGGGTACGATGGTGATGTCAGGGCCCGATGCCGAACCGATCAACGGAAACGCGTTGCCGCTTGCGAAGATCCCGCTGGGGTTGCCGATTCACAATATCGAGTTGACGGCAGGGTGCGGAGCGCAGCTGGTTCGTAGCGCGGGGCAGACCGCGCAACTGATGTCCCGTGAGGGGGGCTTTGCGCAGGTGAAATTGCCGTCCGGTGAAATCCGGCAGATCAATGTGGCATGTCAGGCGACAATTGGCCAGGTTGGCAATTTGGATCATGATGGAATTTGCCTGGGTAAAGCCGGGCGAAAGCGTTGGAAGGGGATTCGGCCCACGGTACGTGGTGTGGCGATGAACCCGGTTGACCACCCGATGGGTGGCGGTGAAGGTCGTACGTCTGGCGGCGGTCACCCGGTGACGCCGTGGGGTCAGCTCACGAAGGGCAAGAAGACCCGTTCGAGACGTAAGACTTCGAGCAAATTTATTGTCAGGCGGAGAAAGTAAACCATGGGCCGTTCATTAAAAAAAGGGCCGTTTGTTGACGAGAAGCTACTGGAGCGCGTTGAGAAGATGAATCGCGCGGGAGAGAAGCGCGTGGTCAAGACGTGGTCCCGTCGTTCCATGATTGTTCCTGAATTTGTCGGGCATACGCTGGCTGTACACAACGGCAAGCAGCATGTTCCGGTGTACATCACGGAGCACATGGTGAGTCATCGTTTGGGTGAATTTGCGCCGACGCGCATTTTCCGTAAGCACGGCACACACACCGACAAAACGGTGGCGTTAAAGTAGTCGTATGCGGGCGGGAAACAAGGTGCGGTGGCTCGGATTAGCTCTCGTGATTCTGTGTCTCTTGACGGGGCGCGGAGTGAAGGCGGGATCTGACGGAGAAGACGAGGTGTTTCTCCGGAATCAGGTGAAATACCTGACCGAAGCGTTGGCGCTGGCGAAGGCCGAGACGGATAGATTGAGGGCGCGGCTGGATGGCCGGGCCAGTGAGACGGCGGAAGGGAGAGGCGGTAGACCCGTTAACCCGGCCGAAGTGGAAAAAAAAGAGTTTAGAGTTTTAGACGTAAACAAAGAGCTGGGCATGGTGATCCTTGACGGCGGGCGGCAGGACGGTGTGAAGCCGGGTTTGCAGTTCGCGGTGATGCAAGAGGGTCGGGCTGTGGCCACGGTGCGGGTTGTGGATGCGCGAACGGCGGTTGCCGGGGCTGTGATCCAGAAGACGAACCGGGCATTTCCCAGGGTTCAGGACCGGGCAGTTGTGGTGACCGGCTTCGGGGACTAGGAGCAAGGCAATGGAAGTCAAAGCAGTGACCAAGTATGTGCGTCTGTCTCCGCGTAAAGCGAGGGATATGGCGAGGGCTATTCAAGGTCTGCCGGTGGCCGATGCGATCAAGACGGTGGAGTTTAGCGAGCGCAAGGCCGCACGTCAGCTGGAGAAGACGATTCGTTCAGCGGTGGCGAATGCGGAAAATAACGCAAAGCTTTCCGCGGATGATCTGCGTGTGAAAGAGGCCACGATCGGCGAAGGGCCTGCGATGAAGCGTTTTTGGGCGCGGTCGCGTGGGATGGTGAGCCGGATCCGGAAACGGACCAGCCACATCACGATTGTGTTGTCAGACGGGAAGTGACCGGCGGAAGCCGGGAGATGTGAAAGGAGATTCGTTTTGGGACAGAAAATCAATCCGATTGGACTCAGGATTGCCGTCACGAAGGCGTGGAAGTCCCGCTGGTTTGCGGACAAGAAAACCTGCGGTACCTTGCTGATGGAGGACCTGAAGATCCGTGATCTCGTGAAGAAGCGCCTCGACGCGGCGGCTGTGGCGGAGATCATTATTGAGCGGTATGCAAACCGCGTTCGTGCCACCATATGCACCGCGCGCCCCGGCATTGTGATTGGCCGAAAGGGGCAGGATCTGGATCGAATCCGCGATGAAATCGCGAAGATCACGAGCAAGGAGATCTATTTGGAGATTCGTGAAATCCGGAGTCCGGACACGAATGCGCAACTGGTCGCCGAGAGCGTGGCGTTGCAGATGGAGCGACGGGTGTCATTTCGCCGGGCGATGAAACGGGCGATCAAAATGGCTATGGAATTGGGCGTCAAGGGAATCCGTATCAAGTGCGCCGGGCGGCTTGGGGGATCCGAACTGGCCCGTGTGGAGTGGTACAAGGAGGGGACGATCCCTCTGCATACGCTTCGCGCAAACATTGACTACGGGTTTGCCGAGGCAAATACCACGGCCGGAAAAATCGGCGTCAAAGTCTGGATTTGCAAGGAAAAGGAAGAGCCTGAGAAGGCAGTAAGGGGACGATCCAATGCCGCTTATGCCTAAACGTGTGAAGCACCGTATGGTGCAACGGGGGTCCCGGAAGGGGACCGCGCATTCAGGGAACACTCTGGCTTTTGGCGAGTACGGCCTGAAAGCGTTGGATCGGGCGTGGGTCAAGGCGACGCAGATCGAGGCTTGTCGTGTGGCGATGAACCGAAACATGAAGCGCCGGGGCAAGGTGTGGCTGCGGATTTTTCCGGATAAGCCGGTCAGCAAGAAACCTCTTGAAACGCGGTCGGGTAAGGGTAAAGGCCCTCTGGACTGCTGGGTTTCGGTTATTCTTCCAGGGGCCATGCTGTTTGAAGTGGACGGCGTGACCGAGCAATTGGCGAGGGAATCGTTGCGTCTGGCAGCGGCAAAGTTGCCGATCCGGACGATGTTTGTGAAACGGCACGGGTAACCGGGCCATACAGGACAGGGGTGCGGACGATATGAAGGCCGCGAAACTGAGAGAGTTTAATAAAGAGGAACTTGCGCAGCAGAACTCCGATATGGAGAAAGAGTTGCGTACGTTGAAAATTCGTAAATCGGCGAGCCAGATTGAGCAGCCGTCACGGATTCGCAGTCTTCGTCGGGACATTGCCCGCGCCAAGACCGTGATGACCGAACGGCGTCGCCAGCAAGGTTGAAGATTATGGCAGAAACGGAAACCGATCGGGGACTTCGCAAGGAGCGCACAGGTGTTGTGGTCAGCGCCTCCATGCAGAAGACCATAGTGGTACGCGTGGAGCGTAAGACGAGGCATCCCTTGTATGGCAAGGAAATGCGTCAGTCGAAGAAGTTCTATGCTCATGATGAGGAAGGCAAGGCCAAGGTTGGCGATCATGTTACGATCGTCGAGACACGTCCGTTGAGCAAGCTCAAGCGGTGGCGTCTGGTCGAAGTCTTGGAAACAGGGAAACGTCAGTAACGGGATAAACGACCATGATTCAAGAAGAAACAAACCTTGATGTGGCGGATAATACCGGCGCGCGACGCGTTCGTTGTTTTCGCCTGATCGGGCAGCGGAAGATGTATGCCCACGTTGGAGATTTGATCCGGGTTGCGGTGAAGGAAGCCCAGCCCACAGGGATGGTGAAGAAGGGGCAGGTCTGTCGCGCGATTATCGTGCGCACCAAGCAGCCGATCCGACGTTCGGATGGTTCGGCGGTGCGATTTGATACCAACGCGGTGGTTCTTGTGGATGAGAAGCTGAACCCTCTGGGTACCCGTATTTTTGGCCCGGTGGCGCGTGAGCTTCGCGAGAAGAACTATATGAAGATCGTCTCATTGGCCCCTGAAGTGTTGTAGGAAGAGGAATGCATGAATATTCGGCGAAATGATATCGTTGTGAAAATTCGCGGCCGGGAAAAAGGCAAGCAGGGGAAAGTGCTTCAGATGCTTCTGAGCAAGGACCGGGCGATTGTGGAGGGCTTAAACCTGGTGACCAAGCACCTTCGGAAGTCGCAGGACAATCCGAAGGGCGGAATGACCCGGAAGGAAGCTTCCATCGCACTGTCGAATCTCATGCTCTTTTGTCCGCACTGCAAGAAGGCGGTTCGTGTGAAGCGCGTAATCGAGGGCGACAAGCGCGTTCGCAAATGTAAAAAATGCGCTCAGGCGCTTGATACGTAAGGTGGATTATGGGACTTAAGGCAAAGTATAAGGCGGAGATTGTCCCGGCGCTGATGAAGGCGTTGGGATGCAAGAACGTGATGGATGTTCCGCGCATTCTGAAGGTCAATCTGAACATGGGCTTTAATGCGTCCATGGACAAGGATCAGATTAAAATGATTTCGGATGACCTGGGGCGTATCACGGGACAGAAGGCCGTGATTACCAAGGCGCGCAAGAGCATCTCGAATTTCAAGTTGCGACAGGGCATGCCGGTGGGCGCAAAGGTTACGCTTCGCGGGGAGCGGATGTATGATTTTCTGGAGCGTCTGATTCACGCGGCGTTGCCCCGGATTCGCGATTTTCGTGGATTGCCGGTGCGGGGCTTTGATGGACGTGGAAGTTACACATTCGGTCTTCAGGAACAGACCATCTTTCCGGAAATTGATCCGGATGATGTCAAAAAGGTGCAGGGCATGAACGTGACGATTGTCACATCGGCGTCAACGGACGCACGGGCACGTGAACTGCTCACGTTGACCGGTATTCCATTCGCAAAGGCGCACAAGTAGCGCGGCAGGGAGGATATTCTTTTGGCTAAGAAATCACAGGAAATCAAGGCGAGCCGCAAGCCGAAGTTCAGCACGCGCCGCTATAACCGTTGTAAGCGCTGCGGGCGACGCCACGCATATATGCGCAAGTTCCAGGTATGCCGTATCTGCTTCCGGGAGCTGGCGTCTGTGGGATTGATCCCCGGCGTGATAAAGGCGAGCTGGTAAAAAGGAGAGCCTATGAGTTTGTCGGATCCAATCAGTGACATGTTGAACCGCATCCGGAATGCATCCGAGGCGGGGTTGAAAACGACTGACATCGGCCATTCAGTGATGAAGGGTGCGATTGCGGTTATTTTGAAAAAAGAAGGATATGTCCGCGACATTTCAGTCGAGGGTATCGGGCGAGAGAAGACGTTGAGGGTGGTGTTGAAATATGACGCCAACCGGAAACCCACGATTCGCGGATTGCGCCGGATCAGTAAGCCGGGACTTCGGCGTTATGTGGGGTTTGATCAAATCCCTCTGGTGCTGGGAGGCATGGGCGTGTCGATCTTAAGTACGCCTGGTGGAATCATGACGGATAGTGAGGCGCGCCAGAAGCGCGTTGGAGGTGAGTTGCTCTGCCAGGTTTGGTAATCCGCCGAGTCGGCGGGTGGAGCGGCTCCGTGGCCCGGGAGGGCACGGGTAATCAGGTTTAAACAGGGGATATAGAATGTCAAGAATCGGTAAAAAACCGGTGGCCATCCCAAGCGGTGTGACGGTCAAGGCGAGTGACACAATAGTGTCGGCCAAGGGCCCCAAAGGGGAACTGTCCGTGATGCTCTTGCCATCCATCAAGGCGGATGTCAAAGAGGGTTCGGTACTCGTAACCTGTACGGAAGACACATCGACGGGGCGGAGCCGGCATGGTTTGGTTCGGAGCCTCATCGCCAACATGGTGACGGGTGTGGATAAGGGATATGTGATTGAGCTTGAACTGCAAGGCGTAGGCTTTCGTGCTGCCGTGCAGGGGAGCAAGCTGACGATGAATCTTGGGTATTCGAGCCCCGTGGTGTTCGAGACCCCCAAGGGGATCACAGTGGCGGTCAAGGAGAGTGTTATTACGGTGAGCGGTTCGGATAAGCAGATGGTCGGCGATGTCGCCGCCCGCATCCGGTCGTTCTATCCGCCTGAGCCCTACAAGGGCAAGGGCGTCCGTTATAAAGGCGAACATGTCCGGCGTAAGGCCGGTAAGACGGTGGCCTAACCTATGAAAATAGTGGATAGAAAAGAAAGTCGCGTGCGCCGGCACGCCCGGGTCCGGAAGCAGATTTCCGGAACGGCGGATCGTGCCCGGTTGTGTGTCATGATATCGAACAAGCATATCTACGCACAGCTTGTGGATGATGAAAAGGCGGTAACTTTGGCTTCGGTTTCCTCATCCGGCAAGTCTGGCGTGGGGAAGAAGAATGCCGAGGGTGCCAAGATGATCGGTCAGCGGTTGGCTGAAATTGCCAAGACCGCTGGCATCAAGGATATCGTGTTTGATCGCGGTGGGTACAAATACCATGGCCGCGTCAAGGCGATTGCCGATGCCGTGCGTGAAGCAGGATTTAAATTTTAGCCCCGATAGCCAGGAAAGAGCAGAACGTGAAAGAACGATCAACAGCGGATAGAAATTCGACGTCCTCTTCTGAGGTCGAGGAGCGTGTGGTGTTTGTCAACCGCTGCGCGAAAGTGGTGAAGGGCGGGCGCCGTTTCAGTTTCAGTGCGATTGTCGTCGTTGGCAATCGTAATGGAATGGTGGGTTACGGGTTCGGCAAGGCCAATGAGGTGGCGGATGCCATTCGTAAGGGCGGAGAAATCGCGCGACGCAACATGTTCCAGGTAACCCTGAAGGATCGGACGATCCCCCATGAGGTGACCGGGCAGTGTGACGGCGGTTATGTGATGCTCAAGCCTGCATCGGCCGGTACCGGTGTGATTGCCGGCGGCGGCATGCGCGCAGTTTTAGAGCTTTCTGGCGTGCATGATGTGCTTGGGAAATCGCTGGGGAGCGGGAACAAGGTGAATGTGGTCAAGGCGACGATTGATGCGCTTGAAAATCTCCGATCTCGCGAGGAGATCATGGCTGCGCGCCAGGGATGATCGCGAATAATTTGACTCCAGAGGTGGGATACACACGATGAATTTGCATTCTTTGAAAAATAAAATCGGGTCTCGGAAGACGCGTAAACGTTTGGGGCGGGGTACCGGTTCCGGACTCGGGAAAACCTCTGGACGCGGACACAAGGGTCAGTATGCCCGTTCCGGGCATAAGCATAAACCCGGGTTTGAGGGCGGCCAGATGCGGCTAATCCGGCGCATTCCGAAGCGGGGTTTTAAAAATATTTCACGTCGGGAGTTCCTGGCTGTGAACATCTCGTCCCTGAACGTATTTGAGGCAGGAACGGTTGTGACTCCCGAGTTGTTCCAGAGCGCGGGGTTGGCGAATGGGGTTTTTGACGGGATCAAAATTCTGGGTGTTGGAACCCTCAGCAAAAAACTGACGGTCAAGGCTCATGCATTCAGCGCCAGCGCAAAGGAAAAGATCGAGGCGGCTGGCGGGATCTGCGAAGTTATTTAAGTTGGCAAGAGGAAGATGATACTGCGAAATGCTATCCGCGTTTACAAACTGCTTTAGAATCCCCGAGCTTCGTGCACGAATTTTGTTCACGCTTGGGTTGATATTTGTCTGCCGGATTGTAGCCAATGTGCCCATTGCCGGAGTGGATCCGCTGGCGCTTCAGCGTTTGATTTCGGATGTGGAAAAAAGCTCGGGCGGCGGCATGCTTGGACTGCTGGACATGTTCAGCGGCGGGGCCTTGAGTCATTGTGCTGTGGGCGCGCTGGGAATTATGCCGTACATCAGCTCCTCCATTATTCTGCAGCTTATGACCGCAGTTGTTCCGACTCTGGGACGATTGGCGCGCGAGGGCGATGCGGGACGCCAGAAAATTACGCAATATTCCCGCATTCTGACCGTTTTTCTATGTGTCATTCAGGGATGGTTCCTGGCTATTACGCTGGAAAATCCGGGAAGCATGGGCCTTAATCACCAGATCGTTCTGAATCCGGGGCTTGGTTTCAAATTTATGACAGTGGTTTCCGTGACAGCCGGCTCCATGTTTATTATGTGGCTTGGGGAGCAAATCACCCAACGCGGCATCGGGAATGGTATTTCGCTTATCATAACCGAGGGCATTGTAAGCCGATTGCCATCGGCGGTGGCTTATGCGATTCAGATGTTCACGGCGGTTGAGGGTGTTCGACAGTTCAATCCCGTCTTCAGTCTGATTCTGCTGGTGGCGCTTTTCGGAGTTGTGGCGGGAACGATTCTGTTGACCCAGGGGCAGCGAAAGATTCCGGTTCAGTACGCCAAACGTGTCGTAGGGCGAAAGGTTTATGGCGGGCAGAGCACCTATATGCCGCTTCGAGTCAATTATTCGGGTGTCATGCCGATTATTTTCGCCCAGTCACTCCTGATGTTTCCCGCGATTGTTCTTCGAAGACTTCCAGAGTCCTGGGTTTGGGCTCATGCACTGGCAAATCAATTGGGGCCAGATGCAATTTTTCACATGATCTTGTACGGGATAATGATTTTATTCTTCTCATATTTCTGGGTCGCGACGCAGTTTAACCCGGTTCAGATCGCCGACGATTTAAAGAAGTACGGTGGATATGTGCCCGGAGTTCGGCCTGGGCGGCCCACGGCGGAATTCCTGGATTCGACGATGACGAAGATTACGTTAGCGGGAGCGTTATTTCTCACGGTCATTGCCGTGATTCCCACAATTATGAACCGTCAGTTTGACGTGCCCTCGCTGGTCGCGTCCTTTTTCGGAGGAACCAGTTTGCTGATTACAGTCGGGGTCATGCTGGACACGATGCGACAGGTGGAGTCCCACCTGCTGATGCGGCATTATGACGGCTTCCTCCGCAAGGGAAAACTTCGCGGTCGGCGATAATCATCATTCTGAGGCTGTGTAGAAACGTGAAAACAATTATTTTATTGGGTGGGCCTGGTGCGGGAAAGGGAACGATTGCGGAGGGAATCCGCACCGTGAGTCCGTTCCTTCATGTCTCGACGGGTGATATGCTGCGTGAGGCGGTTAAAAAGGCCACTGTAGTTGGTCGTCAGGCCGAGGGGTACATGAAGCGCGGCGAGCTCGTTCCGGACGACGTCATTGTCGGGATAGTTGAAGAGCGACTGGCGCAGGGGAGCCCGGATGCGGCCTATATGTTTGACGGATTTCCGCGAACACTTGAGCAGGCGCGTTTATTGGACAAGACCCTGGAGAAGCACGCCTCCCGTGTGAATTTTGTGTTTTTGCTTGAAGCCGGACGTGACTTGCTCATTTCCCGGCTGACTGGACGGCGTGTCTGCCGTTCATGCGGGCAGGGTTACCATGTCATCAATATTCCGCCGAAGCGTGAGGGAATCTGCGATGTGTGTGGTGGCGAGCTTTATCAGCGCGCGGATGACAGCGAGGCAACGATTTTGAACCGGCTGGATGTGTATGCGAAGCAGACGGAAAGCCTGATCTCGTATTATGAGGCAAAAGGTGTTCTGGTTCGTGTGGATTCCTCCCGGGCTCGGCAGGAAACCGTAACGGATGTCCTGCGCGTGGCGGGGTCGCTGGTTCGGTCATGATCATTCTTAAGAATCGGGACGAGATTCGTAAGATGAGGGAAAGTGGGCGGATCGCGGCGACGGTCCGTGATGAAATCGCGAGCCGGATATCGCCTGGGATTACGACTCTGGAGTTGGATGAAGGAGCGAGGAAGCTGATTGCTTCCTTGGGTGCAAAAAGCGCTTTTTTGGGATACCGCGGGTATCCGGGTGCGGTGTGTATTTCGATCGACTCCGAGGTGGTTCACGGGATTCCTGGTGGACGGAGGATTGAGATTGGCCAGATCGTGAGCTTGGATGTCGGCGTGGTTTATGACGGGTTTGTTGGTGATACGGCGACAACGGTGATGGTGGGCGTAACGGATCCGGAAGTGATTCGATTAGTTCGAGCCACCGAACTTGCGCTGATGGCCGGGGTTGAGATGGCTCGCGCCGGAAAACGATTGGGAGATCTTTCGAATGCCATTGAAATGGTGGCGGCGAATGCAGGATTTTCAGTGGTTCGGGATTTTGTAGGGCACGGGGTTGGTCGGCAGATGCATGAGGATCCGCAGATTCCGAATTTCGGAAATCCTGGAAAGGGTCCGAAATTGAAGGTGGGGATGACACTGGCGATTGAGCCCATGGTGAATATGGGCGAGAGTGCGGTGGAAGTTCTTTCAGACGGATGGACGGTTCGAACGGTTGACAGGAAGCCCTCGGCTCATTTTGAGCACACGGTGGCGATAGGGGACGAAGGGCCCGAGATTTTGACGGTGGTTTAAGAAGACTGCCGGACGGTTGAATTTTGGTGTGGACATCGGGTGCGGCCATTGATATTTTGGTCGACTCTTTTTGGAATGGAGACATCGGATGAAGGTCAGAAGTTCAGTAAAACGAATCTGTGAGCGCTGCAAGGTTGTGCGCCGCCGGGGTGTGGTGCGGGTAATCTGCACCAATTCACGACATAAGCAGAGGCAAGGTTAAGGAGAATTGGGCATGCCCAGAATACTAGGTGTAGATATTCCCGGTAAGAAACGCATTGAATATTCCTTGCGTTATCTTTATGGAATTGGTCCGACAACGGCTCGTGAAGTGATTGATCAGGCCAAAATTGATCCAGCCACAAAGGCTGATGATCTGACGGATGAAGAATTGGCCCGCATTATAAATGTAATCCAGAACAACTACCGGATTGAGGGTGATCTTCGGCGTGAAGTGGCGCAGAATATCCGGCGGTTGATCAGCATAGGCAGTTACCGGGGTATCCGCCATAAACGCGGGTTGCCGGTGCGGGGCCAGCGTACGAGTACCAATGCGCGTACCCGCAAGGGACCACGGCGAACGGTGGGTGCAGTTCGCGGAAAAGAAGCGCGGGCGGCTGCAAAGACTTAAGGAACATCAGTACTAGAAAAGGTCGGGTTCGCAATGGCAGATGTTAAAGAAAAGGGTGAAGAGCAGGCCGGTCTCAAGCCGGAGGGTGCGGGGTCTTCGGCTCCTGAGGCCGCAGGCGGTGGCGCCGAGGGTGCGGCTCGTCCGACCCGGCAGCCTCGTGTTCGAGCAGGGCGCGTGGTGCCGTTTGGAATCGTCCATATCCGGGCGACATTCAATAACACCATTATTTCAATTTCAGACAGCAAGGGCGGCGTAGTTGCTTGGAGCACTTCCGGCCGGGCGGGATTTAAAGGGTCGAGGAAGAGCACGGCTTTTGCCGCCAGCGTGGTGGCTCAGGAAGCGGCCCGTCAGGCGGTATCGCGTGGCATGCAGGAAGTTGAAGTGCGAGTTCAGGGGCCTGGAGCGGGTCGTGAATCCGCCATTCGCGCCATTCAGTCTGCGGGACTGAATATCACCACGATCAAGGATGTTACGCCGATGCCGCACAACGGGTGCCGGCCTCGCAAGCGCCGTCGCGTGTAAAAAGATTTTGAGAGAACAGGAGAACTCGAATGGGTAGATATACAGGGCCAGCATGCAAGCTTTGCCGACGGGAAGGCTTGAAGCTATTTCTTAAGGGTGACCGTTGCCGGATGTCAAAGTGTGCCGTGGAAGCGGGACGCCCGGCCCCCGGCGTGCATGGCGCGCGTCCTTCCAAGAAGTCCGATTATGGCGTGCAGTTGCGTGAAAAGCAGCGCTTGCGCCGGTTTTACGGTCTTCAGGAAGGTCAGTTCAAGCTCTTTTTCCAGCGTGCCTTGCGCAAGCGCGGCGTGACGGGTGAGATGCTTCTTCAGCTTCTTGAAATGCGGCTGGACAATCTTGTTTTCAGGTTGGGTTTTGCTGCATCCCGGCGCAACGCGCGTCAATTGGTGTTGCATGGACATGTTACCGTGAACGGGCGGCGCTCCGATGTGCCCTCTATGACCCTGAAGGCGGGAGATCGCATTGAAGTCAAGGGTCGGAAACAAAGCCAGGATGCCGTGAAGCGGGTTCTGGATGCCCGGACCGGCGAGCTGTCATCGTGGTTGTCGTTGGATAAGGAAGCTCTCAAGGGTGAGGTGTTGCGTGTCCCGACGCGGGATGAAATCGCGCCCTTCGTCAATGAGCAGTTGATCGTTGAATTGTACTCTAAATAAATATATTCGCACCGGGGGATAGCGAGGCTGTTCCCGGGGAAGGATTGAACCATGCCAATCAGACTGAGCAAGTTCGAAATGCCCAAGCGCCTAGTGAAGGATGAAGCTTCGGCAACGCCGACATTCACCCGCTTTGTTGCCGAGCCCCTTGAAGTGGGTTATGGGCGGACCATTGGGAATTCGTTGCGGAGAGTGTTGTTGTCGTCCCTGGAAGGCGCGGCAATTTCCTCCGTTCGCATCGAAGGTGCCCCTCATGAGTTTTGCGCCCTTTCCGGCGTAGTGGAGGATGTCACTGATATTATCCTTAATCTTAAGAAGGTGCTTCTGAAGTCACAGAACCGTGACTCTAAGTTGCTCCATCTCAAGGTTAAAGGTGCGCGCGAGGTGAAGGCTAGCGATATCCAGACGGATGGAACCATTGAAGTCTTGAATCCCAATCAGCATATTGCCACTCTGTCCAGTGACGGCGTGTTGGATATGACTTTGGAGATCCGGGTCGGTCGTGGATTCTGTCCGGCAGATCTGAACAAGAAAGAGAATCAGGATATTGGACGGATTCCGATCGACTCCATCTTCTCTCCGGTCAAGCGGGTTAACTTTTTCATTGAAAACACCCGTGTCGGGCAGCGTACGGATTACGACAAACTTATTCTGGAAGTGACCACGGACGGGCGGATAACTCCTGATGATGCCGTGACGGTGGCTTCCGCGGTGCTTCGGCATCACCTTGATGTATTCGTGAACTACGACAAAAATGTGGTCGAGTTCGAGGATGTTGAGGCCAAGGTGGATATTGCCCGCGAGCAGCTTCTGAAGACGTTGAACATGAGCGTCAACGAAATTGAACTCAGCGTAAGAGCGGCAAACTGCCTGAACAACGCCAATATCACCACGGTGGGGCAGCTTGCCCAGAAATCCGAGGCGGAGATGCTCAAGTATCGTAATTTCGGCAAGAAATCGCTGAATGAGATCAAGGCCAAGTTGCAGGATCTCGGGTTGGGCCTGGGAGTCAAGTTTGATGAAGACGTGATTAAGATTCTGAAGGGGCAGGAAGCCGCCAAGGAAAAGGCTTAAGTCACCAACACTATCGAAAGACTGAAAAGTCCGGGTCGAGTGATCTTAACTGCGGCTGGATGACGTCGGGAGTCAGTAATGCGACACAAAAAAAATATGGTAAAACTGGGCCGGCCTGCTGAAGCGCGTAAAGCGTTGCTTAGCTCGCTGGTGGCAAATTTCATTGAAGAGCAACGAATTAAGACGACGCTTCCGAAGGCCCGGCAGGCCCGGATGCTGGCGGAGAAAATGGTTACCGTTGCAAAGAAGGCTCTTGTTTCAGGAACGCCTGAAGCGCTTATAAAAGGTAAGCGACAGGCTCTGGCGGTCCTGCGGCATCGAAAGCATATGGACAAGCTGTTTACGGCTATTGCGCCCCAGTATATGGATCGACTGGGTGGGTATACGCGCATTGTCAAGCTGGGCCGACGGGGGAGCGATAGCTCAGAGATGGTTCTTCTGGAGTGGGTCAATCTGGCGCCCGTTGATAAGCGTCGCAAGCCCAAAACAGATGATGTGGAAAAGCCCGCTGAACCCGTCAAGGAGACTTGATCAGCGGAATTTAAAGCTGATAAGTTTTTGAGGATGTGGTCATTGACGCCGATAGAAATATCGGCGTCTTTTTTTCGGCATCCATAACGGGCTGAGGACTCGGATTCAAGAGGTGAGATCGCCTTGACCCTTCCGGGTGAAAAGCGTACAGAATAAGCCGGATGGGGGGTATTTCAATGGTTATGTTTCAGCATGGCACGGAGAATGTCGTTAGTCCGATAGAAATTCCGAGATGGCACGTTGTGCATGCCAAGCCGCGGTGTGAGAAAAAACTTTCGGAATTCTGCGCGGCGCATTCAGTTGGAGTCGATCTTCCGCTCCGGGAAGAAACAAAAATCTATCAACGCCGGAAGGTGACGGTACATAAGCCAGTCTTTCCCGGATATGTGTTCGTGAATTATTCCTCCGTGGAAAAGGCCACAGTCCTGAAGAGCAACATGGTTGTCAGGATTCTGCCGGTGGAGAATCAGGATCAACTCATCCGGGAGTTGGCCCAGGTTCGTCTGGCTTTGAGTGTTGATCCAACGCTGGATGCCTGCGCGGCTTTTCAGTCAGGGAAGCGTGTTTCCATCAAGAAAGGTCCCTTTCAGGGGCTTGAAGGCGTGGTGCAAACGATTAAGGGTAAAGCCAAAGTGGTGCTTAATGTGGAGATGATCGGTCGAGCGCTGGCTGTTGAAGTGGGTGTCGAATGTCTAGAGCCTGCCTGACGGGGCGATTATGAATCCTCCAGCAGGGCTTCGATGTGGGCTGCTACGCTTACCGTGAGTGCGTGGAGATCGTAGCCTCCTTCCAGGACAGAAATGAGCCGCTTCTGGCAGTGTTCTGCTGCCATTTCCATTACGAAGCGGGTCAAATCCTTAAATCCTCCTTCGGTGAGGGCCATGCCGGCAAGCGGATCGGCGTGGTGTGCATCAAACCCCGCTGAGATCAGGATAAATTCCGGATTGAATCGAGCCAGCTCAGGCCTGAGATAATCCCGGAACACTCTGAGGTAGTCGGTGTCGGTGGAGCCTGCTGCAATGGGGACGTTCAGGGTGAATCCTTTTCCCTTTCCGACGCCAGTTTCATTAGCCCTGCCGCTTTGAGGGTAAAGAGGGTACTGGTGGATACTGAAATAAAGAACAGTCGGGTCATCATAGAAAGCTTGTTGCGTGCCGTTCCCGTGGTGAACATCCCAGTCGATAATGGCCACGCGGCGTATGCCGTGATGTCGTTGGAGGTATTTGGCTCCTATGGCCACATTGTTGAAAAAGCAGAATCCCATGGCCCGGTTCCGTTCCGCATGGTGGCCAGGAGGGCGTACAGCACAGAATGCGTTGGACGACCGACCGGTCATTACGGTATCCGCTGCGCTTAGAACCGCCCCGGCGGCCATCCGGGCGGCATCATAGGTGCCCGGGGATCCAAGAGTAACCTCATCGGGTTCAAAGAGCCTGCCCGCTTCACATGCCTGCCGGATGTGATCAACATAAATCGGATCATGAATGGTGGTAAGGTCTGCGATCGTAGCCGCCCGGATGGCAGGATGCTGAAGCAGATTCCAGAGCCCGGCTTGTTTCAGTCCGTTCACGATGACAGTGAGGCGTTTGCGTTTTTCGGGATGTGCCAAACCTGTCTGGTGTTTGTGAAAAACGGGGTCATAGAGAAACGCCGTCCCGTTGTTATGTGAATGCGACATGCGGGAATGGTATAAGAGTGAAAGAGGATGGAAAAGCCTGAACTCAGTGATTCGCTTGTTTCTGGCTTTGGTGGTAGTCACGTGGGGAGACTTCGCTCTCATCTTTGTCGACTATGTTGCGATTCTTTCAGATTGAAGAAAGCTATGCGAAAGCCTATTTTTAGTACCTCAATCACTTAAGTCAGGAGGGCTCTGGATGGCCATGAAAAATCTTCTTATTGCTCAGTCCGGTGGTCCCTCACCGGTTATAAACAGTTCCTTGCGTGGCGTCATTGAAGCGGCCCGAAGTTATCCGGATCAGGTCGGGCGCATTTATGCAGGGTGGCATGGAATTGAAGGAGTGCTTACAGAGGAGCTGCTTGATTTATCCGTTCAGTCTGAAGAGGAAGTATCGCTTCTCAGGTGGACGCCTGCGGCTGGCGCGATAGGAACCTGCCGCTATAAGATCAAATCCAGTCAGAAGGCTGACTTCGAGCGTGTTGTAGAGGTACTGCGGGCGCATAACATTGGCTACTTTCTTTACAATGGCGGGAATGACTCCATGGACACCGCTCATAAAATCGCGAAACTGGCTCGTGAACGGGGTCTGGATGTTGTCGGGATCGGCGTTCCTAAAACGATTGATAATGATGTCGGAGACAGTGAGTTCAAGCTGATCGATCACACTCCGGGATATGGTTCGGTGGCGCGCTACTGGACCATGATTGTTCAAAATGCCGAGGAGGAGAACCGGGGTTCCTATCCTGCGGATCCTGTGTTGGTGCTTCAGGCGATGGGGCGCAAGATTGGTTTTATTCCCGCCGCCGCCCGTCTGGCCGATCCCAAGCGGGAGATGCCGCTGCTGATCTTTCTGGCCGAGGCCGGGCTGTCCCTTGCGGAGATGGCTGAAAAAACGAATGCGATGGTCGCCTCGCGCGGCCGTGCCGTGGTGGTGCTCAGCGAGGGCTGCGATGTGGGGGACCTTGGTGCCTTGAAAGACAAATTCGGGCATGCCACCTTTGGTGCTAGCAAGACGACGGCTCAGCAGATGCTCGTCAACTATCTAAATGACCACGGGATCAAGGCGGCTGGCGCGGCGCGCGGTCAAGTCTTTGGCACGGATCAGCGTTCCACGGCGATCTATGCCTCTGTGGTGGATCTCGATGAGGCGTATCGGTGCGGACAGAAGGCTGTGGAGTTGGCGGTGGGTGGCGAGGGTGGATTTATGTCTACGATTTTGAGGGATCCGGGGCGTATTTACCAGGTGCGCTACGATAAGGTTCCGCTGGAACTGGTGGCCAATTCCGAGCGCACATTCCCGAAGGAGTGGATTGCGCCGAGCAAGACGGATGTTACTGATGAGTTTGTAAAATATGCCCAGCCTCTGATTGGCGAGGA
The DNA here is from genome assembly GCA_037134355.1 of bacterium. GTDB lineage: Bacteria > Verrucomicrobiota > Kiritimatiellia > CAIKKV01 > CAITUY01 > JAABPW01. The sequence continues at coordinate 34,704 of JBAXMJ010000004.1, forward strand.
CTGGGCGTCGGTTCCGACCATTGGTGGGCGACAGAGATTTGCCCAGTTCAAACCTGTTTTCGCCTCTAAAAAGCTGGCGGCCTATGTTCCTGAGGGAAATCGAAAGGGAAAGTGATGTGATGGACCAGTATGTGAAACAGTTGGTGGAGTTGCCCCGAAAGCACGGTTATTTTATCGGGTTTGACAGTGATGGCTGCGTGTTCGATTCGATGGAGATCAAGCAGAAGGAATGTTTCTGTCCGGCTTTTATCAAGCATTTCGGGCTTCAAGCCGCGAGCAAATATGCCCGGGAGACCTGGGAATTTGTGAATCTCTACAGCAAGGATCGTGGTTGCAATCGTTTTCTGGCCGTTGAAAAAGCCTTCAAGTTGATGCGGCTTCGCAGCCAGTTTGCGCAGCGGGGGGTGAAACTGGCGGACACCTCTGAGCTCTCAGCCTGGCTCAAAGTCGAAACCAAGCTTGGAAATCCGACCCTCAAGAAACACGTGGCGGACAGTCCAACCCCTGAGCTGAAGCGATTGCTGGAATGGAGTCTGGAAGTTAACCGGCGCATTGAAGAGATGGTGTTCGGGATTCCTCCTTTTCCCGGGGTGCGCGAGGTTTTAGCCGCCGCCACGGGCAAGGCCGACATGATTGTCGTATCCCAGACTCCTCTTGAGGCGTTGGAGCGAGAATGGGAAGAAGCCGGAATTCGTGGCACGGTCAGTTTGATTGCCGGCCAGGAGCACGGCACAAAGACGGAGCATCTTGCCTACGCGACCAAGGGGCACTACGCTGAGGGAAAGGTGTTGATGGTCGGCGATGCGCCCGGAGACCGTAAGGCCGCCGAGGGCAACCATGCCCTTTTCTTTCCCATCCTGCCAGGGCGGGAAGAGTTGTCCTGGGCTGAGCTTGCGGGAGAGGGGTTGAAGCGATTCTTCAACGGGTCTTTCGCGGGGGCATACCAGAAGCGACTGGTTGACGAATTTGAGGCCGCGCTGCCGTCCGAGCCTCACTGGAAGAACTGATTTCAATAAACGAACAAGCCAAAGGAACAAAAGCATGAGTAATCAAACTGCGGATATGGCCATGATCGGACTCGCCGTCATGGGGGAAAATCTCGTCCTCAACATGGAGAGTCATGGGTTTACCGTTGCTGTCTACAACCGTACGGTGGATAAGGTTGAAGCCTTTGTCCAAGGTCGCGGGAAGGGGAAGAAGATCGTGGGATGCAAAACTGTTGCCGAGCTTTGCGCGGCCCTGAAGCGTCCCCGCAAGGCCATGATGCTGGTCAAGGCCGGCAAGGCGGTTGATGAGTGTATCGAGCAGCTTCTGCCGCATCTGGAGGCCGGTGACATCATTATTGACGGTGGTAACAGCCATTACCCTGACACGATTCGCAGGACAAAGTATGTTGAGTCGAAGGGATTGTTGTTTATCGGTACCGGCGTTTCCGGAGGCGAAGAGGGCGCACTCAAGGGGCCGTCCATTATGCCCGGCGGATCGCCTGCCGCTTGGCCTCATGTGAAGCCGATTTTTCAGGCTGTTTCCGCCAAGGTGGAGGGCGGGGTGCCCTGCTGCGACTGGGTTGGGTCTGATGGGGCCGGTCACTTTGTCAAAATGGTTCACAATGGTATCGAGTACGGCGACATGCAGATGATCTGCGAGGCGTACTCCCTGCTCAAAGGGGTGCTCGGGCTGTCGAACGAGGAACTGCACAAGGTCTTTACGCAGTGGAACGAGGGTGATTTGGATTCCTACCTCATTCAGATCACGCGCGATATCCTCGCTGAGAAAGATCCGGAGACGGGGAAGCATGTGGTGGATATCATTCTGGACACGGCCGGCCAGAAGGGAACCGGCAAGTGGACCAGTGTGGCGGCATTGGATTACGGAGTGGCGGCCCCGACGGTTTCTGAGGCCGTATTTGCCCGCTGCATGTCCGCCATGAAAGATGAGCGTGTTGCGGCGTCCAAGGTTCTTTCCGGGCCAAAAGCCAAATTCACGGGAGACAAGGAAGCTTTCATCGAGGATGTCCGGCAGGCGTTGTACGCGTCCAAGATCTGTTCTTATGCTCAGGGTTTCCAGCTGATGCGCGCTGCGGCGGCTGAGCAGAACTGGACCCTGGATTATGGATCCATCGCCCTGATGTGGCGTGGTGGCTGTATTATTCGTGCCCGATTCCTTGGCGACATTAAGGCAGCCTTCGACCGGAATCCGAAATTGGCCAATCTGCTGTTGGATAAATACTTCAAGAAGGCGATTCGCCAGAGCCAGAAGGCGTGGCGGCGGGCGGTGGCCCGCGCCGTCAAACACGGGATCCCGATTCCCGCCTTTATGTCCGCGTTGGCCTATTATGACGGGTATCGTGCCGAAACACTTCCCGCCAACCTGCTTCAGGCGCAGCGGGACTATTTTGGTGCCCATACCTACGAGCGGATTGACAAGCCGCGCGGTCAGTTTTTCCATACGGACTGGTGCAAACTGGGAGGCTCAACTACGTCATCGACCTATGTCGTGTAAATACGATGACTACTGTGATCAAACAGGCCGGGGTTAAATTGGATATCCAGCCTCCTGAATTGGAGCGACTGGTGCTGCAGGCATTGGAGTCCTTTGGCGGAGTCAAGCTCCGCCGGGTGCTTCTCCTTCCCCCGGATCACACCCGGCTTAATTCGATGGCAGGCCCGATCACGGCCATCGCCTACAGGTTGCTATCAGGATGGGGGGCAAAAACGGATATTATGCCGGCGCTGGGAACGCATGCCCCGATGGGGGTGACGGAACTCAGGTTAATGTTTGGTGACAGCATTCCCCTGAATTGCTTCCTGCCGCATGATTGGCGGAAAGATGTGGTTTCTCGCGGTGTCATTCCCGGCGACAAACTCCGGGAATGGTCTGATGGAAAAGTGGACTACGATGTCAATATTGAGGTCAATAAGCGTTTGTTTTCTGGATATGACCTCATTCTGTCCATCGGTCAGGTGGTGCCCCATGAAGTCGTGGGGATGGCCAACTACACGAAAAACGTGCTAGTGGGGGTTGGGGGCTCCGAAACCATCAACAAGTCGCATTTCCTGGGTGCCGTTTGCAATATGGAGAAGGCGCTTGGTCATGCCGATACGCCGGTGCGTCGTCTGCTTAATTATGGTGTCTCGACATTCCTGAGCGGGCTTCCAATCCAGTATATCCTTACCGTGATGGAGCGTGATCATGCGGTTGGGCGAATGAAGATGAGGGGTTTTTATGCAGGGGGTGGAGATGAGTCTTTTCGCGAAGCCTGCCAGCTTTGCCGCAAGGTTAATATCACCCTGTTGGATGAACCCCTGAAAAAAGTGGTGGTTTGGCTGGATCCTGAAGAATTTCGTTCCACATGGCTGGGCAACAAGGCCATTTACCGTACGCGCATGGCCATCGCCGACGAGGGGGAACTCATCGTCCTGGCTCCCGGCCTGAAGGAATTCGGCGAGGATAAGGAAATTGACCGGCTGGTTCGTCATTATGGGTACAAGGGCACGCCTCATACGCTTCGCTGCGTGGCGGAGCATTCAGAGCTGCGAAATAATCTGTCTGCGGCGGCTCATCTTATTCATGGCTCTTCGGAAGGGCGATTTTCAATCACCTACTGCCCCGGGCATCTGACCCGGACCGAAATTGAATCGGTGGGGTATCGCTATGGTGACCTCAAGTCCCTGATGGCCCGGTATAACCCTGAAAAACTTTTGGACGGCATGAATGATGTCGGCGGAGAGAAGGTCTTTTTTATCAGTAACCCCGCTTTGGGCCTTTGGTCCTGCCGTGGGAATTTTTCGGACAGGGAGTAGAACCTTATGGCGGACACCTTCATTGGCGAAAATTTTCTGCTGGAGACGAAGCAGGCGCGGGAACTGTACTACCGGTATGCGGCGGAATTGCCGATCATTGATTACCATTGCCACCTGCCTCCCGCTGAAATTGCGGGAGACAAGCGGTGGGAGAACATCGCCCAGGTCTGGCTGTATGGTGATCACTACAAGTGGCGCCAGATGCGCACGGCCGGTATCGCGGAGCGGTATTGCACCGGAAACGCCTCGGACCGGGATAAGTTCGACAAGTATGCCGAACTCATGCCGAAGGCCCTGCGGAATCCCCTGTATCACTGGTCTCACATGGAGCTGAAGAATGTTTTTGGGATTGCCGATCGCCTGCTTTCGCCTGCTACAGCTGAGTCCATCTGGAACGAATCGCTCAAGATTATTGCCGCGCCGGAGTTTTCCGCCCGGGGGCTGATGAAGAAGTCGAAGGTTGAGGTGGTCTGCACCACTGACGACCCTGTGGATTCACTGGAACATCACCGCGCCATCGCGCTCGAGCAATCTGCACCCTCAAGTTTTACAACCCAGGTCCGGCCGACCTGGCGCCCGGACAAGTGCTTTGCGGTGAGTCAGTCCGAGTTGTTTAATGCCTGGACCGACAAACTCGCGGCAGTCGTGAAAAAAGATTTGTCCAGCTTGGACGGGTTTTTAGCAGCACTGCGCGAGCGACATGATTATTTTCATGCCAACGGGTGCCGCCTGTCCGACCGGGGGGTTGCTTTCATTCCTGAGGAGCTCTGTACGCGGGTTGAAGCCGATGCCATATTCGAGACCGCCCGCTCTGGAAAAATTGTTTCGCCGGCGGAAGCCCGGGCGTTCATGTCCTTCATGCTTCATGAGCTGGCCGTGATGGATGCCGACCGGGGTTGGACGATGCAGATTCATTATGGTGTTTTACGCAATAACAACAGTCGCATGGCGACGATGCTCGGGCCTGATACCGGATTTGATTCCATTGGCGATTGGCCTACGGGTGAAGGGATGATCCGTCATTTTGACCGCCTGGATCGGATTGGAAAACTGCCCAAGACGATTCTTTATAATATCAATCCCCGTGACAATGAACTCATAGCCACCCTGACCGGTTGTTTCCAGGATGGCGTGACGCCGGGAAAGATTCAGTTTGGGAGTGGCTGGTGGTTCATGGATCAACTCGACGGGATGACCCACCAGATCGAGGCACTCTCCCAGCTTGGATTATTGAGCCAGTTTGTCGGTATGCTGACAGACAGCCGGTCATTCCTGTCCTATGGGCGTCATGAGTATTTCCGGCGCCTGCTGTGCAACATTCTGGGCGACGACATGGCGCGCGGGCGCCTCCCGAACGACATGGCCTTGTCGGGAAAAATGGTGGCGGATATCTGCTATCACAATGCCCGCCGGTATTTCGGTTTTTTTGACCAACAGCGGTAAGACCGCGGAGAGGATGGCATTATGGGACGGCTTGACGGAAAAGTGGCGGTCGTAACGGGGGCGGCAGGTGTTTTGTGTTCAGTGATGACAGAGTCACTGTTGAGGGAAGGCGCCAAAGTGGTTTTGGCTGATCTGAATGAAGATCACGCCAGAGCTTTGCAGAAGACTTTGGCGGCGCAAGGACTTGGTGAGACTCTGGCATTGGGGGTCAATGTATTGGAACGCGGATCTCTTGAGGTTGCCAGGGAAGCAACTCTGGCAAAATGGGGGCGGATTGACATTCTGATTAACGGGGCCGGAGGAAATCATCCGAAGGGGACCTGTCCCGCCGAACAGTTTGTGGAGGGGACGAAGCTGGAGGATTCCTTTTTCGGTCTCGATTTGGCCGGGTTTGAGTTTGTTAATAAACTTAATTTCATTGGTAGTTTGTTGCCGGCCCAGGTGTTCTGTCAGGCTATGTTGAAGACAGGGGGAAGCGTTATTAATATTTCCTCAATGTCCGCAACGCAGCCGTTGACCAAGGTGGCGGCTTATTCTGCAGCCAAAGCGGCGATCGACAATTTTACCCGTTGGTTGGCCGTGCATCTCGCGCCGGCCAACATCCGGGTCAACGCCATTGCTCCCGGCTTTTTCATTACCCAGCAGAACCGCTTTCTGATGTTGGAGCAGGATGGCAAGACGCTTACGGCGCGCGGGCAGAAGGTGATCAGCAAGACCCCGATGCATCGGTTCGGGGAACCGAAGGATTTGTGTGGCGCGTTGACCTATCTGGTTTCGGATGAGGCCTCGTTTGTCACCGGCGTGGTCATCCCCGTGGATGGCGGGTTTTTGGCTTATTCAGGTGTTTAACGGCGAATTTCTGGATATCCAGTTTTCACTGTACATCATCAGGTCGCATGTTATGTTCCGAGTTTGATGACTGGGTAGGAGGGCGACGGAATGAGGCATGAGGCATTGACTCGGTGGACGGCGGAAAATTCCGCCGAATTGTACGGGATCCGGAACTGGGGGCAGGGTTATTTTGACATCTCGCCCGGCGGCGAGGTCATGGTCCGGCCGAATGGTCCGAAAAGCCCCACGGAAGTCAGCCTCATGCACCTGATTGACGAGTGCCATGGCCGTGGCCTGAACATGCCTGTTCTGATTCGTTTTTCCAACATCCTGGCCTCGCGCATCAAGGAGATCAATGAGAGTTTCCGGTGGGCGATATTTGATGCCGCCTACCAGGGACAATATCGTGGTGTTTTCCCCATCAAGGTGAATCAGCAAGATGCGGTGGTGGGCGATATAACGGAATACGGTCGCGAATATCATCACGGCATTGAGGCCGGCAGCAAGGCTGAGCTCATTGCGGCGCTAGCCCTCATGAAGGACCCCGAAGCCTTTGTAATCTGCAATGGCTACAAGGACGAGGAGTTCATCGACATGGCCCTTCAGGCCCTGAAGATGGGGACCCGCACGGTGCTGGTTATTGAAATGCCGAGTGAGTTGGAACTTGTTTTATCCCGGGCGGAACGACTGGATATCCGCCCCGTTCTGGGGGTGCGTGCCAAGTTATCGAGCCGGGCGGGCGGACATTGGGATTCGTCGGGCGGGGATCGAAGTAAATTCGGTCTTGATGCCAGTCAGATCATTGAAATGGTGGATCAGTTACGTCAGCGCGACAGGCTCGATTGCCTGCAGATGTTGCATTACCACCTTGGCAGCCAGGTTTCGGACATTCGCCGGGTACGTACCGCGCTACGGGAAGCCTGTCGTTTCTATGTTGAACTCGTTCGCGAAGGGGCGGGAATGGGTATCCTGAACATGGGCGGGGGGTTGGCGGTGGACTATGACGGCTCCCACACCAATTTTGCCTGCAGTACCAACTACTCCACCGCCGAGTATGCCTCCACGGTGGTTGAGACGATCATGAACACCCTTGATGAGTGCGGGGTGCCGCATCCCACGCTTATTACCGAATCCGGGCGCGCCACGGTGGCGCATCACTCGGTTCTAATTTTCAATATTCTGGATGTGCGTCGTTTCGAACCGCTCAGCATTCCCGAAAAGTTAGACGCAAACGCCCACGAGATGCTGCAGAACCTGATGGAAGTCTGCCATTCCCTGTCACCCAGGAACATGCAGGAGGCTTATCATGACGCCGTGTTCTACCGCGATGAACTGCGCACCCTGTTCCTTCACGGAACGATCTCGCTTCGGGAAAGGGCCCTGGCGGAAACGATTTTCTGGCACATTGTCTGTCAGATGTCTGAGATGACACGGGGGCGCAAGTATATCCCCGACGAACTCGAGGGTCTGGACTCCGCGATTGCCGATGTGTATTACGGCAACTTCAGCGTATTCCAGTCCATTCCGGATTTCTGGGCCGTTGATCAGTTGTTTCCGATTATGCCGATTCACCGGCTCAGCCAGCGCCCGACCCGCAAAGGCGTTCTGGCTGACATCACCTGTGATTCGGACGGGAAGATCGACAAGTTCATTGACCTGCACGATATCAAGCATGTCCTGCCACTTCATGAGTGGGATGGGCGCGAGTATTACATGGGCATATTTCTGACCGGCGCCTATCAGGAAACCATCGGGGATATGCACAATCTTCTGGGGAACACAAACGTGTTGCATGTGCGGATTGACGATAAAGGCCGCATTGAGTCAGCCAAGCAGATCACGGGTGACCGGGTGGATGAAATCCTGAAATACATGGAATATGACCCGGAAAGCATGGTGGCGACGATCAAGTCGCGTGCCGACAAGGCGTACAAGCACGGCTTTATCACCGCCAAGGAAAAGAATGCGTTTCTGAAGGCCTATAAAGCCGGTATTCGCGGTTACACTTACTTTGAGCAGTGATTTCCTTTATCGACCAAGTTGGGATGGAAGCACTGAGGCGTCGGCTCCGCCTTGACCCGCAGGTAATCCGGCGGATGCGTTCTGTTTTTCTCCGCTCCTTTTCCGGTCGGGACGCTGCCCTCGGCGAGGTGCCGGAAGCGATGCGATCCGAAGTGAGCACGGCGGTGAGATTTCATGAGCTGGAGCGGATTGAAACCCTTCACTCGGTTTTGGATGGAGCCAGCAAGGCGTTGTTCAAAACCCGGGATGGCCGCCGCATCGAAAGCGTTTTGCTGCGCATCAGGACCGGTCGATCCTCTGTATGCGTGTCATCACAGACCGGGTGCGTTGCGGGATGCCTGTTCTGCGCCACCGGAAGACTGAAGGATGTTCGTAACCTCACTCCGCCCGAAATCCTGGATCAGGTTGTCCAGACAGGGGAAATGCTTCAAGCGGAGGGACGCCGTCTCAGGAATGTGGTTTTTATGGGAATGGGCGAGCCCTTTCACAACGTGGAGAATCTTTTCGCGGCGCTGGAGCAGCTGAGTAGTTCGGGAGGATTTCATCTATCGGGCCGGCATCTACTGGTTTCAACGGTAGGGATCCCGGAGGGCATCCGCCGCCTCTCCTCGAGCTTTCCCCATGTCGGGCTTGCCCTGAGCTTGCATAGCGTGCGGCAGGATGTTCGCGATGAACTGATGCCATTTTCTCGTCAGTGGCCACTTCCGGAGCTGCGTGCGGCGATTTTGGAGCGGAACACGGTTCAGGATCAGCCAGTGATGATTGAGATTCTGATGCTGGAGGGATTGACGGATACGGATGCTGATTGTGCGGGGTTGAAGGAATGGCTTGCAGGCTTGCAGGTGCATGTGAACCTGATTCCCTATAATCCGGTGCCCGGAACCACGCCGGTTGTTGCGGGACAGGTCCTGCGCGGATCCGGGGAGCAGCGGGTAGGGGAATTCCTGGCGGAACTCAAGAAAGCCGGGTTCAAGGCGACGCGTCGCCATTCGCTGGGTGCCGACATTCAGGCCGCTTGCGGACAGCTTGCCCGGTGACGCCCGTCGGTTTTCATTCGAAGCGTGAAGAGGGGTGATTTGAATTTGATCTTGCCTCTTCAGCCCGTTAAAGTGGCGGCACTTTTTATGAGCTCACAACAATCAAAGAGCATCACGGTGTCGCCTTGCCCGCGTATGCAGGGCGTTTTGTCAGTTCCGGGAGACAAGAGTATTTCGCACCGGATTGCCATGCTGGCCTCTTTGGCCTCAGGCACGTCAACGGTTCGGGGATTTCTCCGGAGTGAGGACTGCGTGACGATTCTTGAAGCCATGACCCGGTTGGGTGCGCGAGCCGAATTCACGGGAGGGGCACTCCGGATCACGGGAACCGGGGGCCCGTTTCAATGTCCTGCCGCCGTGTTGGATATGGGAAATTCAGGGACCGGTATCCGGTTGCTGGCCGGATTGCTGGCTGGACAGGCTTTCACCACCGAAATGACGGGTGATGCCTCCCTGCGTTCGCGCCCCATGCGCCGCGTTTCTGAACCGCTGATTCGGATGGGGGCCACCGTCGAATTGTTGGGAAAGAACGGGTGCGCGCCGATACGGATCACGGGCGGAGCCCTGCGCGGGATCGAGTATGCTCCGCCGGTCGCCTCGGCCCAGGTGAAGTCCTGTGTGCTGTTTGCCGGCTTGTTTGCAGAGGGGCGTACCACAGTCGTGGAGACCAGTCCCACGCGTGACCATACGGAGCGGCTGCTGACGGCGATGGGCGTTCCGGTCAGGGTGGATGGGCTTAAGGTTTCCCTGCTGGGCTATGGCGCCGCAGGGCCGAAAATCGCAGCCCGCGCCTGGAATGTGCCCGGTGATATTTCCTCCGCCGCGTTCTGGATCACTGCTGCAGCCTGCCGCGAGGGATGGTCGTTTGAATTGCCCGGTGTGGGCTGGAATCCCCGTCGGAATGCCCTGGTCTCGGTTTTGCGGCGCATGGGGGCCTCCATTCATTTTGAGGCAAGTACCGATGCCACAGCCTGCGAGGACATGGGGACGATTCGCGTCGAGGGGCGGCGGCTTCACGGAACCGAGGTCTGCGGTGCTGAGATTCCTGACCTGATTGATGAACTTCCGCTGGTCGCCGTGGCTGGTGCGCTCGCAGAGGGGCGTACGGTTATCCGGGACGCCGCCGAGTTGCGGGTGAAGGAGTCCGACCGGATCCGAAGCGTAGTGGACAATCTTGCCCGGATGGGGGTCAAGGTGGAAGAGTGCCCCGACGGGATGGTTATTGAGGGCCCGGCAACGGTGCGGGGTGGAGTGACGATTGACAGCTACGGCGATCATCGGCTCCCGATGGCGATGACCATTCTTGCCCTGTCAGCCGATGCGCCGGTGCGACTGGATGATATCGCCTGTGTGAACAAATCCTATCCGGAATTCTGGGATGATCTAAGAAAGGTTGGCGGCCATGCCGAATAAAGTGATCGCAATCGATGGGCCGTCGGCCTCGGGGAAATCAACTGTGGCGCGGCAGGTGGCGGCGGGACTTGGGTATCAGTATGTGGATTCCGGAGCCCTGTATCGGGGGATTGCCTGGAAAGCGGCCGGGATGGGATGCGATCCCGCGAAGTCGGTTGATGTGGTGGCCGCCATGGAGCGTATGCAGGTTTATTTTTTTGTCGAGGCGGGCGCGGTGCGGTACCGGATTGACGGGGTTGAGCCCCGGGCCGAGATTCGGACCGAACGCGTGAGCGAGCAGGTCAGTTGGGTGGCGGCGATTCCTGAAGTGAGGGCGCAGGTCACAAAATGGCTTCGGGATATGACGCGGTTTGGGAATTTGGTGATGGAAGGGCGCGACATAGGAACGGTGGTGTTTCCCGATGCGGACGCGAAATTTTATCTCGACGCGAGTCCTGAGGAACGCGCCCGGCGGCGTCATGCGGAACTCAAGCCAGCCGGGGAAAAAGCTGATGTCAACCGGGTCATGGATTCCTTGAAAACACGCGATCAACGTGATTCCGGAAGGAAAACCGCTCCTCTTAAACTTTCGCCAGATGCCCGGGTAGTTGATACAACCGGCCTTTCCATTGATCAGGTTGTGGAACAGATTTTTCGCTTACTCGGTCAGAATTCTGAACAGAGGAGACCATGATGAACACCAAGAATAAGGGCATGCTGGAAAGAATTTCGAGTAAGCGGATTGTTCCGGTGATTGTTCTGGATCGGGAGGATCAGGCTGAGCCGCTGGCGGAGGCTTTGCTTAAGGCCGGGTTGGACATCATGGAAATCACATTCCGGACGACGGCGGCGGAAGCTGCCATCCGGCGGATTGCCAAGCGGTTCCCTGAAATTCTGCTGGGTGCGGGGACGATTCTGGATGGTGAGCAAGTGAAGCGTGCGGCGGATGCCGGTGCCTGCTATGCCCTGGCGCCGGGATTGAATGAAGCCGTGGTGAAGGCGGCCGGTCAGGCTGGTCTCATGATGTTTCCCGGAGTGATGACGCCGTCCGAGGTGGAGTTGGCGTTGTCGTTGGAGTGTCGGATCCTGAAGTTCTTTCCCGCCGAGGCGGCAGGCGGGGTCACGATGTTGAAGGCACTGGAAGGGCCCTATGCCCATACGGGAGTTAAATTTATACCCACAGGCGGGATTGGCCTGAAAAACATGGGCTCCTATCTGGAGCGTCCCTCTGTCGCGGCCATTGGCGGGTCGTGGATCGTAGAGAAGAAGCTGATTGCTGCCAAAGACTGGAAAACCATTGAACAGTTGACTCGCGAAGCACTCGCGATGGCGGCTGCCGTGAGCGTACGATGACGATGAGCATTGATTCATTGGGTGTGGCGAAGTTTCCCTCGCCAGTACGGTGGGCGGTAAACGGGGCGACCCGGATTCCGTACCGGATTGCGCGCGAGGCCGGAGCGGGCCTGAGCGACGATATTGACTTTGAAATCGCCGGGCCCCGCAAGGATCTGTTTTTCAATCCCGCCCGGGTGCGGGCGGCTATGGTGACCTGCGGCGGGTTGTGCCCGGGACTCAACAACGTCATCCGGTCGCTTTACTATGAACTGACCCATGCGTACGGCGTGCCCGAGGTGTATGGATTTCAGTACGGCTATCAGGGTCTGGATCCGGCGCGAGGCGGCGACCCGATCCGGTTGACTGACGAGTTTGTGGACCCCATTCACAAGCGTGGCGGAACGGTGATAGGCACTTCACGCGGGCCGGTGGATCCCGTGGTGGCGGTGGACAATCTTGTGTGGCGCGGCATCAATATTCTTTTCTGTGTGGGTGGCGATGGCACCCAGCGCGGCGCCCTCGCGTTGCACCAGGAGGCGGAGCGACGGGGCTACCCGCTGGCGGTGGTGGGGATTCCCAAGACGATAGACAATGATGTCGGATTCGTGGCCCGGACCTTTGGCTATTCCACGGCTGTGGAGGCGGCTCGTGATATCATTGACAGCGCCCACATGGAGGCCCGGAGCGTTGAGAACGGGATCAGCCTGGTGAAGGTCATGGGGCGGCACGCGGGATATATCGCGGCTGGGGCCACGATCGCGAGTCAGGATGTGAACTTTACGCTGGTTCCCGAGGTGCCCTTTGTGTTGGATGGAGAGGGTGGTTTTCTGGACGCCCTTACCCGGCGCATCCGCAAGCGTTCCCATGCGGTGATTGTGGTGGCTGAAGGGGCCGGGCAGGATCTTCTGGACCGGTCGGGAGGAGAGACTGACGCTTCGGGTAATATCAAGCTTCAGGATATAGGCCCGTTTCTGCGCCAACGTATCGAGTTGCATTGCAAGGGAGCCGGGATTCCTGTGGCGGTTCGGTATTTTGATCCCAGTTATGTGATCCGGAGCCGTCCGGCGAATTGCGAGGATGCGATTCTCTGCGATCTCTATGCCCGGAATGCCGTGCATGCCGCCATGGCAGGTAAGACAGGGTTGGTGATCGGGCATCTTCATGAAACCTTCATCCACGTTCCTGTTGAGGCCCTTGTCGCCGAAAAGAAAAGGCTCAATCCCGAGGGCGGTTGGTGGCATGCTGTATTGGCGACAACCGGTCAGCCGGAACAATTCGGTCCCCCGGCGGCATCAGGAAAACCCTGACCTAAAATCAGGATATTTCTGATTGCGGGAATTCCTGTCCAGGATGATGATGCGAATTGTCAGCGGTTGAGGTGGTGATAGTCTTTAGTGATGTCACATCCCCCTGTGGCAGATAGCTCATAGCTGTTCCTCCGCAAGTTATGGCACGAGCGTCCCCCCCCACCTCACCGCTGATTTTTTTTTGTCACCAGCCCCCTCCGTTGATACAGTATGAGGCATGGCGCTTTGATGGCCTTCGATTCGACGCGTTTGACGCCTGTTGCAGGGGGATGGCATCATCCGGATTTTCACTATGAGATGGTTATTATCAGGCAAGAGCAACTGAGGTTGAAAATGTTTCAGCGACTGAAGAAACTTTGGGTTGCGCTGGTTCTGGCGGCGGGGTGGTTTGGTGCCGGAGGAGCGGTCGCCGGGGTAGCGCCCGCCTTTGTCCCGCCAGGGGGTCTTGCCCCTTCCAATACGCCCCAGATTATTCTTTTGACCTTTGATGATTCCGTCACATCTAATTCACTCCGTTTGGTGCAGGGAATTCTGACAAACCATGTGAACCCGAACGGGGATCAGATCAAGGCAACGTTTTTTGTTTCGCTCGATGCAGTAGTTGATTATGGGTGTGTGAACAAGCTGTATGCGGCAGGGCATGAAATTTCGGTTCATACAATGACGCATTCCACATCCACCAATACGGGGCTCGCCACTTGGAGGCAGGAGATTGTGGGATGCCGAAAGGCCCTTTCCCAGTATGCGGCGATTCCTTTGGATGACATTGTGGGATTCCGCGCGCCTTATCTGAAATTCAATAACGCCATGTTCCAGCTTCTGGGTGAGCGGGGATTCCGGTATGATTCCAGTCTGTTGGAATGGCCGGGCAGTGCCAGCACCAATGCGGCGAATTACCTGTGGCCGTATACGCTGGAGGGGGGCGTGGTGCAGTCGAACAGCACCGGGGCTTTTCTGATCGACCCCGTGCCTGGGCTGTTTGAGATTCCGCTGTGGAATCAGGTCACTTCCGGGGTGTCCGCGGCGTCTATGGATCCGCCTGATTCCATGGATTCCAACACGGTTTCTGCCCTCTGGAAGACTAACTTCCTGTTGCATTATGACGGCAATCGCGCCCCGTACGGTATTTATCTTCACGCCACGACGACCAATCAATGGTTGTCGAAGACGAATACTCAATGGAGGAGTGATGTCCTGAATGAGTTTATTGAGTGGGCTCAAGACCATACCAACGTCTGGTTTCTTACTATGCGGGATCTGGCCGATTTTATGTTGAGTCCGGTGTCGTCCGATCAAGCCTTGACGGCGACGATGTTCCAGACGACGACAGGGACTCCATCCGCTGTGGCTTTCTGTCGGAATGTGGGCCTTAATGTGTGTGGAGACTGTCCTCCAGCCCGTCCGAGGCCAACGAGTGTGTATTGCGAGGCGGCTCCTATTTCAGGTGGCGTACTGACGATGGCTGTGACGACTAACTCTTCCTGGTTGGAGTACCATCTTGCTTATACTAACGATACCACTGAGGCTGCGGAGGACTGGGAGGCGGTGTTCGAGTTTTCGACGAATTATGTTTTTGGAAGTGCCCAGTCAAGTACGGCTTTGATGGAGACCAATGGGGGGATGATCCGGATGACCCTGTGGCCGAAAGCTTACCGGTTGCCCTTGGTAGCTGGCGCGACCGAGACGAGCGTCTATTTCAGCGTCAAGGGACACACCTCCACGAATGTCCAGTTGGTTTCAATCTCCCTGGCGGGACTTCGTCCGATCCGGCCCCAGATTCTGGGATTTTCGGCGGCATCCAGTGGGGTTTTTGAGGTGGTGTGGGATGATTCCGCCTACGGCTATTCCCCGGAAGTCTCCACCAATCTTGTTGCCAACGCCTGGTGGTCCGCCACCAATCAGACTCTGTATGGTGCCACGAACTGGGCCTGGTCGCCCTCCGGGGCGGCCACCAACGCCTTTCTCCGTATTCGCGGCGTTCCGTGATCACTCCTTGTGTATTGTCCGCATTAAACGAGTGTTGACTTCCGTTTCAGTCGTGTTACGATCCTACAACTTAATAACACGATTGAGGAAGGGCGGATTATGGTGGTGAGGCGATTTTGGGTGGTGTGCGTGATCAGTATTGCGGCCGGAGTGGTCTGGGCGGGACGTCCGCTAGTCATTGATGATGCGGATCCTGTCGGGACGGGTGAAGCCGAGATCGAGGCGGGTGTTGCCTACCAGGGCGTGCCGGACTGCAGACACTGGGATTATCCGGTGGGTATTGCCGTCGGGCTGGTTCCCGGCGTGGAGGCCGGAATGGGATTTGGCGGCCAGTTTGAGCAACGCGAGGACGTGCTGGGCGAGCCGGGGGCGGGTGGGGATCACAGCACTCACGGCGTGGGTGACCTCATGGCGGGAGCCAAGTGGCAGTTTACCGGCGAATGCCCGCTCGGCGCACGCCATGCTCTGGCGCCTTCGGTGAAGCTTCCCACTGCGGATGAGGACAAGGGACTGGGGAGCGGCGAAGCGGATTACGACCTCACGTGGATTGCCTCGCGTTCCCTTGGTGAAAAGGCGGGGATCCATCTGAATGCAGGTTACTCGTGGATTGGCGGCCCGGAAGGGGATGTGGTGCATGGGGGGCTTGCGGTGGATATCCAGTTGACGCCTTCCGTCCAGTGGGTTGGCGAGACCTATGTTGAGAAGGAGCGTGATCCGGGGGCTGAAAGCTCAGCCATGGTGAACACGGGGATCCGATGGGCTTTCAGCGAGGCGATCATGTTTGATGCGGCGGCTGGCACGAAACTGTATGGAGATGAGGCGCCGGATTTCATCGGGACAGCCGGTGTGACCTGGTTGATTGGAGGAGGCTGATTCATGCACATGGCAGATGCGTTGATTTCGCCTGAGGTGGGCGGGGCGATGTGGGCGGTGACGGCCGGAGTGATGGCGTGGTGTGCCCGGAAGGTGAAGGAAACCCGGGATGACCGGCTGATTCCGATGATGGGGGTTCTGGGTGCCTTTATCTTTACGGCCCAGATGCTGAATTTTTCAATTCCCGTAACGGGGTCGAGCGGGCACCTGGGCGGGGGCTTGATCCTCGCGGTTCTTCTGGGACCTTATGCCGCCTTTCTGGTGATTGCGTCGGTGCTGACGGTGCAAGCCTTGTTTTTTGCCGATGGCGGATTGCTGGCCCTGGGTTGTAATATTTTCAATTTGGGGTTTGCCCCTGCGTTTATTGCGTATCCACTACTTTACAAGTGGATTGCCGGGAAAGATCGGGTTGGCGCGCGGGCATGGGCTGCTGCGATGGTGGCGGCGATTGTGGGATTGCAACTGGGTGCCTTCGGGGTGGTGGTGGAGACGAGGTTGTCTGGTATCTCCGAATTACCGTTCGAAGCCTTTGTTCTGATTATGCAACCCATCCACCTGGCGATTGGCATTGTGGAAGGATTGGCGACGGCGGTCGTGGTTGCGTTTGTGGCCCGCGCCCGCCCGGAGGCACTCGAGGTGGACGCCGAGGTGGACCGAGACCTCCGGGCGCGGTCCGTGGATGTGTTGTGCCCCAAGGCCACTGACGCCGCCCGGCTCGTGCTACGTAGCGAAGGTACTCTACTTCGCAGAGTAGTAAGGTCGGCGCCCACCTTGCTGATAGGTTTTTTAATTGCGGCGACGATTCTCGGCGGGGTAGCCAGTTGGTTTGCATCCACCCATCCCGATGGGCTGGAATGGTCGATTGCCAAGGTTACCGGCAAGGAGGAGTTTGCGGGCAAAGCAGTTGGAGTGCATGAGAAATTGGCGGTGGTTCAGTCAAGGACGGCCTTTCTTCCAGACTACGGGTTCGGAAAGCAAAATGTTTTCGCAGACCCTGTCGGATCTGCTCCCGAACCGTGGCCAAGAGTGAATGCCGGAACCTCAGTCTCAGGCCTTGTTGGAGGGGCGCTTGTGCTGGTCTTTTCCGTTCTGATCGGTGTTGTTCTCAGAGCACGCGGGAAGCCCGTCTAACGTTATATTTCAGCAATTCTTATGATGGCCGATGAGCAATGTCAAAGACCGGCTAAAGCCGGTACACCAACGCCGGAATGCGATGTTGGTCGGCCCGTTGGTGTACCGCCTTCAGGCGGTCTTCGGTCATCATGAGAATGGTTGTCCATTTTGCTTGATATATAACTATTATGGTTGTATTCTGATGCAAATACACATCAGAGGTGAAATATGGCGTCGTTGACTCTTAGAGATATTCCGGATGAAGTGATGGATACGATTAAGGTGCTATCCAAGCGGGAACGCCGTAGCTTGAATAAGGAGTTTATCGTTGTTGTTGAGCGGGGGGTCCGGTCATCGCTGGAGGATGCCGGTCACGCGGGAACGAAGCATCATATCCCCCGGAACCTGCAGGATGACATATGGAAGGATTTGTGCGGAAAATGGGAGGATACCCGTTCCACTAAAGAGATTGTGTCTGATATTCGTGATCAGCGGACTTTGGGACGCGAGGTGCGCTTGTGATCCTGATGGATACCGATGTCTGTGTTGAGTTGCTGAGGGGGAACAAAAAGGTTCTAGCGCACCGGCAGCAAGCCGTTGGTGACGTGGCGATCACCTTCATGACCATGGGTGAATTGTTTTATGGGGCCGAGCGCTCAAGTCGGCCTGACCATAACGTGAACCTGATTGAGTGTTTTCTGCTGAGCGTCGACTGCATTCATTCCGATCGAGAGGTCATGATCCGGTTTGGCCGGTTAAAGGCGGATCTGGTTGGCGGAGGCTTGGTGCTTCCGGATGCCGATCTATTAATTGCCGCCACGGCGTTGGTTCATTGCGAGTATCTTGTGACTGGAAATAAAGACCATTTCTCGCGCATTCCCGGCCTCCGGCTGGCAAACTGGATCCGTTAAGGTGAAGCGAAGGAACCCCATGAAAAAAGAAACCGTGAGTCGATTCAGTTTATCCATGCCGGCCGGATTGGTTCGTCAATTGGATCAAATGGTGAAGGCCAAGGGGTATGTCAACCGGTCGCAGGCGGTGGCCGACATGGTCAGCGCGCATCTGGTGGAAGTTCAGGGAGAGGACAGGGAGCGCGAGATCGCGGGAACCATTACCTTGGTGTATGACCATCACAAGCGAAATGTCCAGGCGCTGTTGACGGATATCCAGCATGACCACCAGGAGGTGATCATTGCGACCCTGCATGTCCATCTCGACCATCACCATTGTATGGAAGTGCTGGCGGTTCGGGGAAAGGCGGCGGTTGTGCGATTGGTGGCGGATCAACTGATTGCGGCCCGCGGCGTGAAGCATGGCAAGTTAACCGTGACGACGACGGGCGAGGACATCGGATAATGCCATCCGGGATGGCACAGTATCGTGAAGTGGGCGAACTGGACGAGTTGGCCCGGATGGATTCGCCGGTGCATCGTCTGGATGCCCGTGCCCAGGCGTTGACCACAATGGCGTTCATTCTCGCGGTCATGTCATATTCCCGTTATGAGGTGTCGGGCCTGATGCCGTTGTTGATCTATCCGGTGGTCCTGATCGCGGCGGGAAAACTGCCCGTGGGGGTGCTGTTGCGGAAACTGGCGATGGCGGCTCCGTTTGCCTTGTTTGTCGGGATCTTTAATCCTCTTCTGGATCGTCATGTCGTGGCCACGGTTGGATCCTGTCCGGTCAGCGGGGGCTGGTTGTCGTTTGCCTCGATCATGATTCGGTTTATTCTGACAGTCAGTGCGGCGCTGATTCTGGTTTCCTGCACGGGAATTCACCGGCTCTGTGCCGGGTTGGAGCGACTGGGGATGCCGAGGGTGTTTGCCGTGCAGCTCCTGTTTCTGTACCGCTATTTCTTTGTGATCGGGGATGAGGGCTTGCGGATGCGGCGGAGCGTGGAGATCCGGTCGGCCGGAAGCGCTCTGGGGTTTACAGTTTATGGACACCTGATCGGGAATCTTCTGGTGAGGGCGATGGACCGGGCGCAGCGGATCTACCGGGCGATGGTGGCGCGGGGATTTGATGGCGAAATCCGGACGCTGAACCGAATGGCATGGGGATGGAGAGAAACAGGATTTGTGGTGGGCTGGACGGCGTTTTTTCTGGTAGCGCGGGTTTGGAATCTGGCGGAGCGCCTGGGGGCACAACTGATGGGAAGCGGATTATGAGTCATCATCTTGTAGAGGTTAAAGATCTGGTGTTTACGTATCCTGACGGCACTGAGGCGCTTCGGGGTGTGTCGTTTAGGATCACCCACGGAGAATGCGTCGCGGTGATAGGAGGGAACGGTGCCGGGAAGTCGACGTTGTTGCAACATTTGAATGGGTATCTGATGCCTCAACGGGGGGATGTGCGGGTGGGAGATTTTTCACTGACACCCGAAACCGCCGCAGCGGTGCGGCGCTCGGTGGGGATGGTATTTCAGGATTCTGACGACCAACTGTTCATGCCGACAGTTTTTGAAGACGTTGTGTTTGGACCCCTCCATCTGGGGATGACGGCCGGGGAGGCCGGGAAACGGGCGCAGGACGCCCTGGAACGGGTTGGAATGGCCCATCTCAGGGATCGGCCTCCCTACAAGCTGTCGGCCGGCGAGAAACGGGCGGTGGCGATTGCCACGGTCCTGTCGGGCGTGCCTGATGTGCTGGTCATGGACGAGCCGTCCTCGAATCTGGATCCCCGTGGCCGGCGGCGGCTGATGGAGTTACTGCGGTCGTTTGAGCACACGCGGATTATTGCCACTCACGACTTGGAATTGGTGGTGGAGTTGTGTCCGCGCGTGATTGTCTTGGATGGTGGCCGCGTGATGGCGGACGGGCCGACGGCGATCCTTCTGGGTGACGAGGTTCTGATGCTCAGGCATGGGCTGGAGAAGCCCCACAGCCTGAGACATCAGCATCCGCACTAACCCTTACTCCGGCATTACCGACATTTTCGCTTCGATCTTGTCGGCGCCCTCGGTGGCTTCGCAGATCGAGATTTTTTCCTTTACGGTCTTGGCTTTGATTTTGGCCACCTTCTCAACAGAGGTGTCCAGCACTTCGCCCGTATCCGGATCGCGCGTGACGTCGGTTTTGCCTACGACAAAAGACTGGCCTTCCGACACGCCTTCGCGACTGCCGCGGTTGATGATGACTTTGCCGCTCTTGGAGGAGACCACGGTACCTTCCCAGGGGATCTTGTCGAGTTGCTTAACGAGGAATTCAACGGCCTGGGCAACGGCGTCTTCCGTGGCTTTTCCGACGTTATCCTTCTTGAAACCGTCGAAATCGCCACCCAACCCCCCGAGGGCGGAACCTGAGTAACCGACGCTCAGGCCCTTGCGGCCGGCCTTGCCGACGACCTTGGTGGACGCCTTGACCTGTGCGGTCTCGGAGTCGATGATGTAGACGGTGGCATTGATTTCGGCGGTATCCTTGCTGCCGCCCAGCCGGATGCCCTTGAAGCTGAAGCCGCCCTCGCCGCCTGCGGTCGAGCTCTGGACGTGGGTGATTTCACCTTTTACCAGCAACTGAGCAGGGGTCAGGTTCCCGACCTTGGGTGTTTTCTTGCCGCCGGCGGTGCGACCGGATTCGCCCAGGTTCTGCTCCTGCATGGCCTCGATGCGCATATCCTTCTCACCCAGCACGATGAATTTTTTGGTGCTGTTCAAGGCATCCGTCATAATGGAGCCCCAGGCATCGCCTAAATCCCACTGGCCGGACCAGCCTGCTTTGTTTTCGAATTTTGTGACGGAGATGGAGTAGCGTAACCCGCCCTTGGCATCATCGCCCGCGAAAGCCAAGCCTGCCGCCGCCAACACTGAAACCGCTGCTAATGCCATGATTGTCTGCTTCATAAAATATCCTCCTTTAATTTGCCGAAAACTTTAGGACGAGAGGCGGGGTGGTGTCAAGGGTGGCGAATTTTTGATTTATATTGTGTGTTAAATTATTATTTATATATAATATTTTATAAGTTGCAGGCGTTGGTGTCCCGCCTTTAGGCGAATGGCGCGTAGTTAGTCTGTAA